>JAIFNL010000218.1 GCA_020047755.1 Bacteroidota bacterium | reverse complement strand
CTGAGCCAACCATCAAAATGACTTTTCTCTGGCGTTTTCGCTCTTTTTCGCGTTCGGTGCGTTCACGCTCGGCGGCTTCTTGGGCTTGTCGTAGTTTTTCGAGCTGTTCGGCTTTGGCGCGGGCTTCTTCTTCGGCTTCTTCGCGCACTTTTTTGGCTTCCAAAATGGGTGCAACGAGGGTGTCGTGGCTTAGTTCGTAGCTAATGGTTCCGGTGGTGTTAGGCTCGGAGCGGATAATGTGGTGCTCATCGTGCAAATAGGCAATCAACTCTTTGTTCACGCCTTGTTCTTTCATTACCACCACATCGGGTAGGCTCACGCGGTTGTTGTCGATAATTAGTTTATTTTCAATTAGTAAGCGAGCAGCCAGTTGTTGCTCGGCATTGGGCAGTTTGCTTATCAAATTGTCGTAATGGCTACGGAACACGTTTTTCAAATCGCCCAAATCTTCGGTGTTAATTTCGAGCCTTTCAGTAGTTTGGCTGTTGGTTTTAAATTTTTCGATGGTTATATTTTCGGAGTATTGGCAAATGGTTTGCAACTGAAAGGTTTCGATGTTTTTTTCGCCTTTGGCAGTGAGGTAATCCAAAATTTCGTTAATGCTCTGCGCCGAGTAGCTAAACTGTGGCGAAAGGTAGTTGTGGCTCAACTCTTTGGCGGGTTCTACTATGGCTTGAATAGCCGATTTGCGGTCTAATGCACCCAGCTCGTAGTAGTTTTTGAGTATGTCGGGCATCAAATCGGTGAGCTGATTCAGCAAGCTCATTCTGTCGGAACGTATTGAAAATATAACCTTTACATTCAAAGGTCTGTTTAGATATTCCAAATCGCTGTCGCTAAAAAAATGCTCATCTTCCTTGAGTCGATTGGAAATGGATTTACGCAAATACGCCGGAATTTTGGTGTAAAGTAAGTCGGAAAGTTGCCTTTTGAATTGGTCAATTTCGGCACTAGGGTAAGTAAAAAGCTCTTCGAACTGGTCAAAAACCAAAAGATAGGTTTTGTTTTCTTTTGCCGAAATACTTTGCAGCGATTTCATGCGCAACCACAGGCTTTCGTCCTGAATATTGAGTTTTTGCAATATTTTATTTTGTTCAAATTGTGGCAATTTAAGCAAACAAGTTTGGCTAGGCGGTAGCGAATTTTCGGTTTTAGCACTCAATCTAATTTTGATGCTCCTATTATTTTCCAGCTCATCGAACAAGGGCAAAACGCCCGAACACAAGTTTCTCTAAACTAATGAGTTTAAATAGTTTTTGGCTATCATTGGCACGCCCAAAAAACAAATGCTTTTCGTTTTCGGTAAACGGTTTTACACCCGGGTATCTATGTATTTTCATGGTTTTCAATGGTTCTATTAGTATCAATAAACTATCTAATTCTTAATTAAGTAAACAATTTGAATTAGTTTATATTAAAATCTTTATTTTTTTTCTTTGTGTTCTTAGTGTTCTTCTTGGTGTACTTTGTGGTTAATTGGAATAATTACTAACCACGAAGAACACAAAGTTAAATCACAAAGAACACTAAGAAAAGTATAAACTAATTTTGAAAACTTAATTCTTAATTAATCTCTTTCAGTTCGGTTTCGTATTCGGCAATTCGCTTTTTAATATCGTCAATTTCATCTTCGTATTTCATTAAGGCAAGCAATTTGTATTGTCGCTCTATTTTGAGCAGTAATTCCTGCCCTCTTTCGTTTTTTAAGCCCATTATCGTTTCCGTGCCTTTGGTTGCTGCATTGAAATTGCGCAAAATACCCGCTTCGGCACATTTTTGATGCAACGAATTGACAAAGAGCTTGCTCTCATTGTCGATAAATTCGATTTTGAAATGATTGATGCACAGCGAAGCCGTTTCGGCATTGAGTTTGGGCTGAGAAGCATAGCGAATGAAATGGTATTTTTCGTCGTGCAATTTGAGCAAACTCAAAATCAATTGCACATACCATTTGTCGAACTGAAAACCTAAAAAAACGTAATCCATCGCACTTTCGAGAGCCGAGCGCAATTCGAGCGGCAAAATGTTGTTGCCCATGATGGCACGAAAATATTCAAACATTTCGTCGTGGGTAAGAATGAGCGTTTCCTCTTTCGAAACGGAGCCAAACAAATTGTAAAGCAAGGGTTTGTCTTTGTTAGGGGCTTCCGCAATGTCCTTTTTGCTGTTGATGTCGAAAAACTCAAACGTAAGCGGTTTGCCGTTGCGTTCAAAAACCTTTTTAATATTTACATCGGGGTTGATGGATACGATGGTGTGAAAAGGTATTTCGGCAATTTTCTGCACCATCTCCTCGTCGTAGTTTTGTTCAAAAAACTCAACAATTTTAAGAAACATACGAGTTTTAGCTTGCGGATTGGCAAACAGAAAGAAACCATCGTCGTTGTACGAAAGAATTTTATCCTTATTTTCGGCAGCTAATTGACTAAAAAATTCGGTTTGTAATGATTTTCCACTTTCCGATTTAAAAATTTCGGGACCCAAAAACAAAACGCAGCGTTCACGTTTGATGGTTTTGACTATAAAATCCCAATCGACAGGATTAATTTGAATGTTTTTTTCGTTTTCCATAGATTTTGTATCTTCTGTAATTTTGTGTTTCTTTCAAAAAAAATAAATAAAAAAAAGAAGTAATGAAACAAGATTAAAACGAGATTTAAGGACTAGTCCTTTTTTATACTTGAGTATGCTTTTGTGCTATTTATTAACAGATAAGCACTTAGCAAATTCTAAATGAAACTTAATTTTGTACACTCACTTATAAATCAATAAATTAAAAAAATGGTCTCTGTTTACTACTTACTATGTACAGGTTGTTTTCGTTTGATTTTTTGCAATAGATTTGGACAAAAACTTATACAAATTTAGTTTATTTTTTCTAATCCTCAAAAAAAAATTGGAAGTTAGCTAATTTGAAAATCTTGAAAAAGGTTTTTGCCGCTTGGTGCCGACGTTTAGCCAATTGATACGATGACTTTGAAGCCACCTGTATCAATCCCGTTTGGTAATTTTTGTAAAAGCATTTTAATTTTTTGAAAACCATTTTAATTTTTGCGAAAGCATTATAATTTTGGGAAAAGCATTATAATTTCGGCGAAAGCATTATAATTTTGGTAAAAGCATTATAATTTCGGCGAAAGCATTATAATTTTGGTAAAAGCATTATAATTTCGGCGAAAGCATTATAATTTTGGCGAAAGCATTATAATTTTTCAAAAACCATTATAATTTTTTCAAAACCATTATAATTTTAGCAGTTAGCCAATTGATACGATGACTTAAAGTCATCGTATCAATATCACTTGGTAATTTTTTGAAAAGGCACTATAATTTTTTCAAAACCATTTTAATTTTTTGAAAAAGTCAATTAAAACCTGAGTTCGATAGAATATCTATTTTAAATAAACACTAATATTTAATGAGAGAATAAGGTTTTGAGACAGTGAGTATTAACTTGGTTACTAAGGTTTAAATAGAATTAAATAAGTTTTTTTTAATGGTTAATGCTGGTTAATTTATACAAGTGGCTTGAAAGCCACCTGTATAAATAGTTTGGTGCAAATGTTGGAAATAATTTTGAATTGTGATTGTGGTTTTTTCTTGCAAAGTTTCGTAGAAGATTTAAAAACACACACACCAATATATTTTAGCACTATTATTTTACTTTAAAACACTCATTTACACAAGTAAACTGCATACAAAAGGTAAAAAATAGACTTAGCCTTAAAAAAGGCTCTATTTTTTCGGCTTAAATCTTTCAAATTTATTGCTTTGCAAATTAAAAAATAATATCTATTTTTGCGCACTCACTTATGCTCATTATAAATTAATATCAAATATGGTAAATTCAGAACGCTACAAAACTTATGTCAAAATATTTTGGATTACTTTTACAGTACCCATTGTATTTTTAATCATACTTTTTTGGCTTATAGCTGCCGGAAAGATGGGCTTTATGCCCGATTTTAAAGAATTGGAAGACCCAAAAAGTAATTTGGCATCTGAAATCATTTCTTCCGATAAAGTTCTTTTGGGTAAATACTACCTCGAAAACAGAACCACTATAAATTTTGAAGACATTTCGCCCAATTTAGTTCACGCATTGGTGGCTACCGAAGATGCTCGTTTTTACAAGCATTCGGGCATTGATATTCGTGCGCTGTTTCGTGTAGCTTACGGAGTGGTAAGTGGCGACAGCAAAGGTGGTGGAAGTACCATTAGCCAGCAATTGGCAAAGAACCTTTTCAAGCGCGATACCACACGTTTTAGTACTTTTTCGGGCAAAGTGCTCATAAAGCTAAAAGAATGGGTAGTGGCAGCCAAGCTCGAAAAAAGATATACAAAAGCAGAAATCATTGCGCTGTATCTCAATACAGTCGATTTTGGAAGCCAAGCATTTGGTATAAAATCGGCGGCACGTACATTTTTTAACAAATCGCCCGATTCTCTCAAAGTAGAGGAAGCTGCTGTACTTATTGGTCTGCTGCAAGCACCTAGCAAGTTCAACCCCAAGCGAAATCCCAAAAACTCAACAGAGCGTCGCAATGTGGTGATTGGGCAAATGTATAAGTATGATTATTTGACCAAAGCAGAGCGCGACTCGTTGCAAGCCTTGCCCATAACGCTCGACTACAATGTAGAAAATCACAACAAAGGCTTATCGACATATTTCCGCGAGTTTTTGCGTATGCTAATGAATGCCGAAAAACCTAAACGAAATAACTATTCAAGCATACACAAATACGAAGAAGATTTATGGTATTGGAACAACAATCCGCTGTATGGTTGGTGCAATAAAAATAAAAAAGCAAACGGCGAAAAATACAATATTTACAGAGATGGTTTGAAAATTTATACCACCATCAATGCCGACATGCAAAGCTATGCCGAAAAATCGGTTAGAGAACACTTGGCTAGCGACTTACAACCTACTTTTTTCAAAGAAAAAGAAGGACGCGACAAAGGTCCTTTCACTTGGCGACTTTCGGAAGAGCAAATTGCTAAAATTCTTTATACTTCAATGCGCCAAAGCGATAGATACAAAATATTAAAAGCACAAGGCTTAGACTCGGCTGAAATAGCACGCGATTTTAATAAAAAAATTCCCATGACAGTATTTAGCTGGAAAGGTGATATTGATACCATTATGTCGCCCAGAGATTCTATTTATTATTACAAATATTATCTCAACGCAGGTTTCATGTCGATGGAAATAGAAACCGGATTTGTAAAAGCGTATGTAGGTGGAATTGATTATTTGCATTTCAAATATGACCACGTAACGCAAGCCAAACGTCAGGTAGGTTCTACTTTCAAGCCGTTTATTTACTCAGTGGGCATTATGAATGGCATTCAGCCCTGCCAGTTGGTTCCAAATATTCCGCATACTATTCAAATGCCTGACGGGCAGCCACCTTACACTCCCAAGTTTTCGGACAACGACCGCGGTCCTTATGTAACCGTAAAACGAGGTTTGGCAAGCTCATACAACCAAATATCGGCTTGGATAATGAAACAAATCGACCCCGTTACGGTTATCGAATTGGCTAAGCAAATGGGCGTGAAAAGTTTTATTGATCCGGTTCCTTCTATTTGTGTAGGTGCCGTAGAAGTTACACTTGCCGAAATGGTAGGTGCATACACAACCTTTGCCAACAAAGGCATTTATACCGAACCCATTTTTGTAACTCGCATAGAGGATAAAAACGGCAATACCATTGCTACTTTCAAAGCCGCCAAAGAACAAGCCATGAGCGAAGAAACTGCTTGGGTAATGTTGCAAATGCTTCGTGGTGTAATTCAAGGAGGTACAAGTACACGCATGTACACAACTTACAAGCTAAACAACGAAATAGCTGGAAAAACAGGAACAACCAACGAAAACTCCGATGGCTGGTTCATTGGAATGACCCCAAGTCTTGTTTCTGGCGCGTGGGTAGGTGGCGAAAATAGAAGTATTCACTTCGACCGCACAGCTTTAGGGCAAGGTGCCAACATGGCGCTTCCTATTTGGGCATTGTATATGCAAAAAGTGTATGCAAATGCCAAGCTAGGCTACACAATGGACGAAAAATTTATAGCACCAGAGCAGGATTTAGACATCATTCTCAACTGCAATGAATACGATGGCAACGACCCTTCAGATAAAAATGAATATAGAGATACCGATTTTTTTTAATTTACAAAACAAAATAAATGAAAAGAGGAACTTCTAAAAATAGAAGACTAAAAAGTCGATTTTTAGAAGTTCCTCAAATACTTCATACTAAGAGTTCTGGTCTGGATAAAATACGATTGTATATTCCTTTTCAAAAAAAAACAAATACAAAAGCGGAAAAAAGTTTTTTTCAAAAAAAACAAAATTATTTTTATTAAAGAAAAAAAAAATGTAACTTGCACTGTTTTTAATCATAAATCAAAATAGGAATCGAAACCGTATGACAAAAAAGCAAATATACTTACTATTGCTTCTATTCTTTTCGACTAGTAGTATGCTGCTTGCTCAAGAACTAAGCTCTGCAAAAAAAGCAGAAGTAGCTGGTTATATTCAACAAGCCGAACGCTTTTTGAACGAAGACAATAAAAACATGGCGGTTTCTAATTACAGCAAAATTGCCTCTATTTATTGGGATAATGGTTTGACTACTGAGGCGATAAGCTATTTTGAAAAAACACTGCAACTAAGCGAACAACTAGGCAATAAGAACGGAATAAAACAAATAAATACAAACTTAGCCTACATTTACACAGACCTTGGCAACGATTCAAAAGCTCTTTTTCATTTTCAAAAAGCATACGAAGCCACACGAAACACAAAAGACAAAGATAAGACCAATATAATAGAATGCTTAAACAACATAGCAATGGCTCAAAAAAGCCTGAAAATGCACAACGAAGCAATTGCTACACTCAAAGAAAGTTTAGGCTACGCCTTGGAAGAAAAAGACAATCAAAAGCTTTTGCGCTCATGTTACAGCGAGCTTGCCGAAAATTACCAAGCCATTGGCGATATGGAAAATTGGAAGCTCAATTATGGCTATTTCATATCGTTCAATAGCTATGTGATGGGAACCGAAAAGCTAGAAATAGAGAAAAAGCAAGCCGTTGCTCTTGCTCAAGCCACTGCCGCGCGGTTGAAACTAAAACTAACGGAGCTGGAGTATGCTTTGACAAAAGATTCGTTGCAAAGTGCAGCAAAACTAACAAAAGAGCAGCAAATGGAAATAGATTTGCTCAACCAAACTAAAAAAATAAACGACCTTGAGCTGCAAAAACGCGAAGCCGAAATTCAAAAAGCGAGAACAGAAAAGTACATACTATTCGGTATTTTAGGAATTATTTTTATCATATTTATACTTGTTTTCTTTCAGTTCAGACAAAAGAAGAAGGCAAATAAGTTATTGGCAGAGAAAAATAAACAACTAGAACAGCAAAAAGACGAAATTTCGATGAAAAATTTAAGTCTCAGAAGCTTAAATACAGCTCTCGAAAAGCAAAAAGCTGAAATTATTGCCAGCAACGAAAAATTGGAAATACTGAACAAAGAGCTTGCCGGAAAAAACCAGCAAATAGAGCAAAGTATTGTGTATGCAAGTAAAATTCAAGAAGCTATTTTGCCTTCTCAAAAAGCAATTCAAACCAATTTTCCCAATTCATTTATATTTTACAGACCACGCGACATTGTAAGTGGCGACTTTTATTGGTATTCGGCTAAAAATGGCAAACAAATTATTGCCGCTGTCGATTGCACCGGACACAGCGTGCCCGGGGCGTTTATGAGCATGATAGGCAACACGTTGCTAAACGAAATAGTGAACGAAAAAAATATTATGCACCCTGCAATGATTCTCGACAAATTGCACGAAGGCATCGTAAATACCTTAAATCAAGGGCGCGATAATGACCCTAAAGATGGCATGGATATTACACTTTGCGTTATTGACAAAGAAAATAGGGAGCTCGAAATTGCAGCAGCCAACCATTCTGTTTTTATCATCACAGGAAACGAGTTGCAAGAAATAGAAGGAGATATTTTTTCAATTGGCGACGAAATGTTGCTCAACAAAGTAGTTAATTTTACCAACCACACCATTTTTCTTGATGAAGATACTTCGCTCTATATGATGTCTGACGGCTATCAAGACCAATTTGGAGGCGATAACAACTCTAAATTTATGAAGTTGAATGTAAAGAAGCTATTAATTGCAAACCAACATTTATCGTTAGAAGAACAAGGCAAATTAATGGCATCGAAATTTGACGAATGGCGAGGCGACAAGAAACAAATAGACGATGTGCTTATGATAGGTTTAAAAATAGAATGTTAATATTTAAAATTAACGTTGCTTTTGTTACATTCTAAAATACCTTTGCTTTGTAAAAAAACAAACAGCTGTATTTAATAAAACACTTACACTTTTCAATGCTCCACAAATTCATATTTAATATTCAACAATTTAGCATATCTTGAGCCCGAAGTAAGCATATCCAAGTCGTCTTTATCGTAATGCCAACGAATAATAATGTCAGTTTTTTTTGAAAATTTTTCGAGCTGAAGCAAAAGTCTTGCTATTTGCTTGGCAGAAGCAGTATTAAAATATTCTAAATTAAATTCAAATATAGAAGAAGGGTTGGGATTTTTCATATATTCCTCGAGCCAATCAAAAATGGGCTTGTAAAAATCGATAGCATTTTCGGGCCAAGATCTATCCGAAATCATAAAATATCCTTTAGCTGGATTAAATTCCACACCCGGCGTGTCTTCTGTCTTATTGATAATCAAAGCTTCCATTGTGATATGACTTAATTTTGAAATAAAAATTTTCTTACAAATAGATATTATAAACGAAAAACAAAAATACAATTTTTTTATTTAACAAAAAAACATTTTGCCGATAATCTAAAATTTATCATTAAAAAAAATGAGAACGAAACTTGATAGCAGCAAAAATTCTAAAAAAGCAAAATATTCAACTTTTCTAAATTCTAATACAAAATCGTTTTAGTTAAGAAACCACAGGAATTTGTTTATTCGCTAAAACGTTGTTTGATTTTTTTAAACAACCTCTAATTAAATTAGCCACAAATTAAACATTTTCATTAATGTTTTGATTCTTAGTCTTTTTTGAAAAAACAATAAGAATAAAAAAAAATAAAATCCTTTTTCATATTGCCTAATTTTAAGTCTTTTTTATCTTTGAGAATTATTTACAACGCTTTTTAATTCTCAAGTATGATACTAATCGACAAGCCTTATGTTTCTGATTTTTTGAAAGAAACGTTAGAAAAAACTCAAATACAAGTAATTAAAACTCCTTTTGCCGAAAAAGAACTTTCGGGTTTCTCTATTCGTTTTGTAACAGAGCAAGAAGCTGTAAATCTGTTCGATGGAAGTGCAAAGGTGCCACTTTACACAAATTCCGAAAATGCAATAGAATGGGTAGAAAATCATTTGCCACGCTCGGCTTTTGCTGCAAACAACAAATTATTTAAAAACAAAATATTATTCAGGGAGTTGATAAAACCAATGTATCCCGATTTTTTCTTTCTGGGTATTCCATTTGACGAACTTGATGAGTTAGATATAAGCAATTTTAGCTACCCCTTTGTAATAAAGCCAGCTGTTGGCTTTTTTAGCTTGGGTGTACACATAGTAGAAAATGCGGCTGCTTGGAAAAATACTTTGGTAAAAATAAAACGCGAAATAGAAATACAAAAAGGCGTTTACCCCGAAATAGTACTCAATACCTCGCAATTTATTGTGGAGCAAAATATTGAAGGCGATGAGTATGCCTTGGATTGTTATTTCGACTCGGCAGGAAAAGTTACTGTTTTGAACATTATGCACCATCTTTTTTCTTCAGGTAAAGATACAAATGACAGGGTATATAGTACTTCAAAACAAATAGTTGAAAGTAACATGCAAAAAATGGAAACTTTTTTGCAAAGCATTGGCAACTTAGCAAATCTCAAAAACTATCCAGCGCACGTGGAAGTAAGAGTAGATGCACAAGGCAAAGTTGTTCCTATCGAAGTGAACCCAATGCGTTTTGGTGGCTGGTGCACAACTGCCGATTTGACTTGGTTTGCTTATCAATTCAACTCGTATGAATATTACCAAAAAGGCTTAAAACCCGATTGGAACAAAGTTTTTGAAGGCAAAGAAAACTCAGAATATAGCCTCATTGTTTTAGACAATAGCACAGGCAAAGAACCTTCTGAAATTAAAGAATTTAACTACGATAAATTGATTCAAAACTTTAATAATTTACTACATTTACGCAAAGTAAATCATCAGAAGTATCTTATTTTTGGATTTGCATTTATCGAAACTTCGATAGAAGATAAATCGGAGTTAAACTTTATTCTTCATTCAAATTTAACTGAATTTATTTCTTAAACAAAGCATAAAAGATGAACTCAATTAAAAACAACAAACTCAAAATTACAAAATCTGATTCTAAAGTATTAAGTAAGAATCAAAAATTATTCAATAAATACACAGAACAAATAGAAAGCCTTGAGAAAAAAATAGAACAGTCTTATACAAAAAACGAAGCTATTTTGCAGTTTTTTTCTGAAAGAATGACTCCACTTTTAAAAAAAGAGCTAGAAATAGAAACTAAAATAGCATTCATTATCGATGAGCTTTCTGAAAAATATACGTTTTCGAAGAAACAACTTTATCAAATAGGGGACGTTATATGTGGTTTGTTGCAGAATATGCTAACCCAAGAAACTTCGCCAGCCGATGATGTTATTGGATTGTTTAACAAATGGAACGACACAAGCTACGAAGAAATCCAAGAACAAGAAATGTCGGAAGTTTCGGAAATTTTTAGCAATATGACCGGAATGGATATTGACATGAAAGGTTTCAAAACACCCGAAGACTTTGCTCGATTTGCATTTGAATTACAAGAAAAAATGCAAAAAGAAGAGGAACAAAGAAAAGAGCAAAGAGAACAAAAGCGAAAAGAAAAGAAGAAAACACCTAAGCAAATTCAAGCCGAAATGGCTAAAGAAATAGAAGAAAAACAAAAACTAAAAACACTTAGAAGCATCTATATTTCGCTGGCTAAAATTCTTCACCCCGATACTGAAACCGACGAGATAGCGAAGCTACAAAAGGAAGAATTGATGAAAAAAGTAACAACTGCCTACAACGAAAAGGACATTACCACGCTTTTGAAACTTGAAATAGAATGGATAACGCTAGATGCTAAAAATATAGAGAGTTTAGCTGACGAAAAACTTAAAGTATATAATGATATGCTCAAGGAGCAAGTGAAGGAATTAGAAATAAAATTGCAACTACAAAATCAAAATCCACGTTACAGTATTTTGCAAGGGCTGATTAATATTTCGGAAAAAAGCGCAAAAAGGGAAATTGAAATTCACCAAAAAGAATTACAAGAATCCATTACAGAGTTAGAAATTAGTGCTAATCTGCTCGAAAACGGAAATCTTTCAAAAAAGGAAATAATCAACAGCATAAGGCAATTTAAACAAGACAATGAAGCGGCTGAATTTGAACAATTTCTATTATCGATGATGAAACATTAATTTAAGCAATAAAAAACTAATAGCGTAAAATTATGAACATAGCAATAATAACAGGTGCCGCCGGTTTGATAGGTAGCGAATCGGTAAATTTTTTCAGCGAAAAATTTGATTTAATTGTTGGTATCGACAACAATATGCGGAAATATTTTTTTGGCGACAACGCTTCAACCGAGTGGAGCAAGCAAAAACTTATCGATACTGTTGCTAATTATAAGCATTTCGATATCGACATTAGAAATTACAGCGAGGTAGAAAAAGTATTTGCCGAGTATGGAAAAGATATTAAATTAGTGATTCACACAGCAGCGCAACCTAGTCACGATTGGGCTGCAAATGAGCCATTTACTGATTTTACTGTAAATGCCAACGGAACATTAAATATGCTCGAAGCCACTCGAAAATTCTGCGAAAAAGCCGTTTTTATTTTCACTTCTACCAACAAAGTATATGGCGATACGCCTAATTATTTGCCTTTGGTTGAATTAGACAAACGTTGGGAAATAGCTGAAAATCATAACTATTATAAAGCTGGAATAGATGAAAATATGAGCATAGACCAGTCGAAACATTCTCTTTTTGGAGCCTCAAAAGTAGCTGCCGATGTGATGGCACAAGAATACGGCAAATATTTCAATATGAATGTGGGTGTTTTTAGAGGCGGTTGCTTAACGGGTCCTAATCATTCTGGAACTCAGCTACATGGCTTCTTGTCGTACTTAATGAAATGTGCAGTTACGGGAACTCATTATACCGTTTTTGGATACAAAGGCAAGCAAGTGCGCGACAATATTCATAGTTGGGATTTGATTAATATGTTCTGGCATTTTTACCAAAATCCACGTCAGGGTGAGGTTTACAATGCAGGTGGAGGAAGATTTTCAAACTGTTCGATGACCGAAGCCATTGAAATTTGCGAAAAGATAACTGGCAAAAAAATGAATTATTCCTATTCCGAAAGCAACCGAATTGGCGACCACATTTGGTACATAAGCGATTTGACGAAATTCAAAACCCACTATCCGCAGTGGCATTGGAAATACAATCTCGACGATATTTTAGTTCAAATCTACAATGGATTTATAAGTCGTTAGTATTCAGAACTATTTGATGATAAAATTGGTCTTTTTTAAGCAAAAAATATGAACCCTTGGTTAAAAAATAAGTAAAGCAGATGCTTAAAATAGTTAGCCAATTGATATGATAATTTTGTAAACATCAAAATATGAAGGAGCAAGCAATTAATTCATTCAAAAATTTGGGGGTTTCTTATGCTTTATTAATTTTGTAAAAAAAAACGAAGCGCAAACGGCAAAATAATTCAAAAAACGAATAAATTATATGTTGATAAAAACCTTTGGCAGTGCAGTATTTGGTGTAAAAGCTACAACAATAACGGTAGAAGTAAGTGTATCTCAAGGCGTTAACTTTTTTATGGTAGGTTTGCCCGATAACGCAGTGAAAGAAAGCCAACAGCGCATAGAATCAGCTTTGCGAGAATACAATTACCGAATGCCTGGCAAGAAAGTTGTAATTAACATGGCTCCTGCCGATATTCGCAAAGAAGGTTCGGCTTATGATTTGACGCTTGCCATCGGAATTTTAGCTGCCGACGAGCAAATTGTAAATACCGAAGTACATAAATACGTAATCATGGGCGAACTCTCGCTCGATGGTAGTTTGCAGCCAATTAGAGGTGCTTTGCCCATAGCTATTCAAGCACGCGCCGAAGGTTTTGAAGGATTTATTTTGCCAAAACAAAATGCCAACGAAGCTGCTGTTGTGGACAAACTTAAAGTTTTTGGAGTTGAAAATATTAAAGAAGTTATTGATTTTTTTAATGGCGACAACGAATTACAACAAGTTATAATTGATACACGTAAGCAATTTCTCGAAAACATAAAAACCTACGACATTGATTTTGCAGATGTTAAAGGGCAAGAAAACGTAAAACGTTCGCTCGAAGTTGCTGCAGCCGGAGGGCACAACATCATAATGATAGGTCCGCCCGGCTCGGGAAAAACAATGCTTGCCAAGCGTTTATCCACTATTTTGCCACCGCTAAATATTCACGAAGCTCTCGAAACTACTAAAATACACTCAGTTGCAGGAAAAGTTTCAAGTAATACTTCACTCATTAACCAACGTCCATTCAGGTCGCCACACCACACAATTAGCGATGTGGCACTTGTTGGAGGTGGTCAATATCCGCAGCCTGGTGAAATTTCGCTGGCTCACAATGGTGTTTTATTTTTAGACGAATTGCCTGAATTTAAGCGCACTGTGCTCGAAGTAATGCGGCAGCCACTGGAAGACAATCAAATCACTATTTCGAGAGCTAAATTTTCGGTCGAATATCCAGCAAATTTTATGCTGGTAGCCTCGATGAACCCTTGCCCTTGTGGTTATTACAATCACCCCGAAAAAGAGTGCGTTTGTGGTGCAGGAATGGTGCAACGTTACTTAAACAAAATTTCAGGTCCACTGCTCGATAGAATTGATATTCACATAGAAGTAATTCCTGTGCCTTTTAAAGAACTTTCGGAGAAACGACTTTCGGAATCGAGCGATGAGGTGCGTAAACGAGTTATTACTGCAAGAGAAATTCAACACGAGCGTTTCAAAAATAATCAAGGAATACATAACAATGCCCAAATGAGCAGCAAAATGATACGAGAGCACTGCAAGCTAGACGAAGCAGGCGTTTCGCTGATTAAAAATGCAATGGACAAACTTGGGCTCTCGGCTAGAGCTTACGACCGAATATTGAAAGTTTCGCGAACCATTGCCGATTTGGATTCGAGTGCCAACATAAAAGTAGAGCATTTGGCTGAAGCCATACAATATAGAAGTTTAGACCGCGATAATTGGGGCGGAAATTGACAAATAGTTATTTTATTTTAGCAAAAAAGTGCGATGTTAAAAAACAACGCACTTTTTTTTCTAAGAAATAAAAACTATTCTTTTTTTAGAAAAATCTTAATATTATGCAATGCAAGTTCTATTGCGGTATCCAAATTATCATTTATAACAACAAGGTCGAATTTGGGAGCAAACTCTATTTCTTTTTGGGCTTTAGCTACACGTTTGGCAATGTTTTCGGCACTGTCGGTTGCTCGTTTTTTTAGTCTGTTTTCGAGTTCGTCAATTGAAGGTGGCATCACAAAAATAGCTAAAGCTTCACTTCCAAATTTTTGCTTAATATTCACACCACCAACTACATCTACATCAAAAACAACATTAAAACCTTCGCTTTCGATGCGCGAAATTTCTGAAAGTAACGTTCCGTAAAAGTGGTTTGGATATACCTCTTCCCACTCCAAAAACTCGTTGTTGGCTATGCGAGTTTTAAACTCTTCGGCAGAAAAGAAGTAATAATCTTTTGCATGAACTTCACCTTCACGTGGCGCACGACTTGCTGCTGAAATTGAGAATTTTAGCTTCAATTCGTCTTTTTTGAGAAGCTCTTTTACTATGGTTGTTTTGCCTGCACCCGAAGGAGCTGAAAATATAATTAGTTTCGACATTTTTTTTCTGTATAAAAAATTACCAAATTCGCTGTACTCTATTGTATAAATCAAATTTAATATCGGCACTAATAATCGGAATATTTTCCGAAATTGCTTGTGAAATTAACATTCTATCAAAAGGATCTCTATGAAAAAAAGGTAATTTTGCAACTGTTTCTATATGAACTTGCGTAATTCCTAGTGTTGTAATATTATCAATTTGAGCTTGTTGCATTAATTGCAGTATTGTTTTATTGAGCTTTAATTTTTCGATGGAAATTTTTATTGCTATTTCCCAAAAACTCACAATACTAATGTAAATATCATTTTCAGATATTAGTTTTTTTGCTTTTTCTGATAGTTTATTATCATTACTTTGAAACCATAGCAATGCGTGAGTGTCAATTATGTACTTCATTTTACATATATTCATTAAAATCAGACAAAGGTTCGTCAAAATCAGGCGACATATATACAATCATATTTTCCAAAGAACCTGGTTTTCTTTTATTTATAATTGAATCTTCCTTTTTTTGTTGCGAAAAAAGAAATTGAGGAAAATAAAGAAAACCGGTAGTATCGTTAATTTTTATTTCCTGAACCGAAGACGTTTTGTTTAATGAATTTTGCAAAATAGCCCAAATAAGTAAATCACGCTCTTGCCCTTGTATTTGTTGTGTTTGATTTACAAAATCAACCACTTGTTGTGTCATTTGTATTTGCATATCAGTATCGTTATTTTACAAAATTACAATTAAAAATAGAATTTATGAAATTCAAATCGACTAATTTATGTTCGTTTTCAAAAATAAAGTAATTCAACAGCTATTTTATAAAATTTCTCCTTTTTTAATAGCTTCCAAATAACCAAAATCGTCTAGTTTGTTTAGATTTCGAGCGGCAGAAGTTGCCAATTGGTCGCAAACTTCATTTTCTTTAATGCCTGCGTGCCCTTTGACCCAAACAAATTTAACGGTATGTTTTTTGAAAATTTCGTAAAAACGTATCCATAAATCGGGATTTTTAACTTTGGCAAAGCGTTTTTTTACCCAGCCATAAATCCATTTTTGTTCGATTGCATCAACCACATATTTAGAGTCGGAATAAACCGTTACGTTGCTTCCTTCTTGCTTAAGTGCTTCTAAACCAACTATCACAGCCAAAAGCTCCATGCGGTTGTTGGTTGTATAATTGTAGCCTTGCGAAAGCTCCTTGCGGTGTTTGCCCGCAATAAGAACCGTTCCGTAGCCTCCTGCGCCCGGATTTCCAAGGGCAGCACCGTCGGTATAAATTGTAATATCCATGTGAAAAAAATGCTTTGTTTTTTTTTCAAAAATACGAATTATTTCTTTTTCGCCAAAATAGTTAGTACGCCGTAGCGTTTTTTGTGGTTTTGATGGTCGAAAGGAATAGCTTTGCGAATGCTTTTGTACAATTTATTGCCTTCGTAATGCTTTTCTGACTCAATTTCAAAAAGTGTTTTAATTTTTTCCGAAATTTCCCAACCAAAAGCAGAAGGTTCTGTTAATGTGGGTTTTGTATGAATATCGGTTATCAATAAAAATAAACCTCCCATTTTCAAGCAGCGATGAATTTCGGAAAGCGTTTTGTCTAAATTTTCCACATGGTCGAGCGAATTAAACGACGAAACGACATCGAAATGCTCATTTTCAAAGGGAATTGCTTCCGAAGCGCCTTGAATGTAAGCCATTTGATGTTTGCCTTTATTGAGTGCTAAATATTTGTTAGCCAAAGGGTCTAGTCCTACTCTTTGGCTTGCATTTTTTGCCCATTCGAGGCTTCCTCGTGGTCCGCAACCAATATCTAATATTTTTTTGCTGGCATAAAAATTTTCGGAAATTTCAAAATAATCGACAAAAAATTCACGATAATGAAAATTTGTCAATTCTTTTTCTTTCCATTTTTTCATTTTCCAATAAAAAAGTTCAAACCAGAGTTTGAACTTTTCTTTGTTGAAAAAAAAATGCAACAAATTTGAAAAAAAAGTGTATGTTTTTAACCCAAAAGAATTGCGCATGAGATTCTATTATTAATTCAACTTATTTTTCAAATCTATTGCCAATTTTTTAGAAAATAAATCGGCACCTAATGTATTCAAATGTTGAGAATTATAGAAATATATTTTATTGTACGAAATAGAATCGTTCGAATAATTTAAAAATAAAATGTTGTGTTTTCTTGAAATTCTCTCAAAAGTGGAAATAATTTCATTTCTATTTAAAATAATGCTTTGCGATCCGATGTATTCGGGAGCATAAACGAGCACTATTTCTACTTTATTTTCAATACATTGGGCAACAAATTTATCAAAAAGATTAGTAACACTCGGCGATACTTCAAATTTCACGCCTTTGGGATTTGCTTTTTTAAATTCAGCAAATGTACTATCCCAAGCTAAAGGACGAGAACGAAAACCTTTGTAGCGTGTGTTTTCGTAATGTTTTAAATTTATAAATTCCTGAAAGCCTATTTCTACATGCTTTGTTAAATTTGACTTTAAATAACGAAATGCCGGAATATAATAATCGCCAAAATTAAAACCCTCATATTCCATGATGCAATTCCGAATGTCTTTGTCCCAAATAAAAGGCAAAAATTGTTGCGAATTGTATAAATCCTTGCGCTGCCCAAGACTATTAAGCCCCAAAATTTGAATTATTATTTGGGGCTTTGGATTGTATTTTTTATATATCTGATAACGAGTTTGTTGCATTTTAAAATTGTGCCCATCGATGCCCAAATTGTAGGATTGTACATTTAAAACCGAATCGATTATTTTGGGCGAAATTTGAACCCAAGCTCTCGAATCGCCCTGAATCAGTACGTTTGAATTGATTTTTGATTGAAAAATTAAATTCCAATCTTTGTACTCATTGTACCCTGTTTTTTTCAATCCCTGAGTTACAAAAACTTCAAGAATTAGCAGTAAACTCAGAAAAACAGAAAGAAAAATAACAATCCGTTGAAGATAAAGTTTCATTCTGTTTCGTTAAAATTGAAAATAAATAAATTCTTGTTGTTCTCCACCAAACCAGAGAATGGCAAAAATAAGCAAATAATAAAGTCCCCAGCGAGCAAATTGTGGCATTTTTAAATATTCTAGCGCATATTCTCTATCTCGTCCTAACCATTCTATAAGCACAAAAAGCATAATGTAAATAATGGTTTTGGTTGGTAAATAATTTGGCATCGAAAATAAAGAAGCTGAAAACATTTGTTGCAAATAGTGAATAGCTTCGGTAACATTTGCTGCTCTAAAAAACACCCAAGCAATTATGGTTAAAAAGAAAGTCAATCCAATTTGAAAAATTTCTTTCAAATTGGGTAAATATTTTCCTTTTGCCAC
>JAIFNL010000056.1 GCA_020047755.1 Bacteroidota bacterium | reverse complement strand
GTGTGTGTACCGGCATTATTTTATTTTTAAAAATTCCGAGTTTCGATGTGTACGCATTGGTAGCCACCACAATATCTCCGGCTTCTACATTATATTCTACCTTGTCGGCTTTTACTTTTAAATTAATTGTTTTCCCTTCTTCAAAAGAAATTACCGGACTATTTTCGTAAATTGTAACACCTTCATTTTCGACAGCAACTTTTAGCAATTTAATAAGTTTTACGGCATGAACAGAGCCACCGTTTGGGTCGTACATTGCACCGAAATATAAATCTGTTCCCAGTTTTTCTTTTGTTTTTTGCTTGTCCCAAAATTCCAACGGAATACCGGCTTTGTTTGCTTTCTGTACGTAATCCTTGTATTCCGCCACATCTTCTTCTCTAAAAATGGTTTCGCAATAGCCGTTCAATACCAAATCGCAATTCATATTCAAGGCTTTCGATAGCGAATCAATGAATTTCATATTGTTTACCGACAAATCGTAAGTCCACTTAAATGTTTCATTATCTGAATATTCATCTAAAAGTGAAGACAGTACCATTCCGCCATGTCTGCCCGATGCGCCACTTCCCAACGTTTTTGCTTCGAAAACAGCAATTTTCAAATTGGGGTTCATTTTTGCTAAATGGTATGCCGACGATAAACCGGTGTAGCCGCCGCCAATAATGGCAACATCTACTTTCAAATCGGTTTTTAATGCCGAATTAACGCTTATTGTTTCGCTTTTTGCCCAATAACTGTCGTTGTCGGCAAATTTTTCGATTTTCAATGTTTCACAACCAACAAAAACTAGTGCAGCTATGATGATTAGAGTTGTGATTGAATAAAAATAATACTTATTCATGATTTTATTTTTTGAAATTATACCTTTGTTTTTCATTGAGTTTTATTTTTAAAAATGATAATTGATTTGAAAACCATAACCAATATCTGATTTCGACCAATTGTATTCGCCAAATGCAGGGTGATTTCGGATATGCAGCCTATTGAACGCATAACCTGCAAAGAACTCTAAACCAAAACGCTTTTTATAAAATCCGGTAAAAGCAATACCTAAGTTTGCCGCAAAATTATTGGTGCGTCCATTCCAATTCGATGCCGTTTGGTGGTTGTCGTAAATTCGGTATCCAAACAGATATTGAGCATCGGCATAATACGAAAAGTGTTTAAATACAGCATAATAGTATCGAGAATATATGCCAATGTGATTTGTACGCTCCCACTCGCCAAACCACGAACGCCCCAGTTCTCCACCTACAAGTATTCTGTTAGTCAATAATTTACCATATCGAAATGCGTAATATTCAAAAAAAGCATCTTCGGTTAAAAAACCTCCAGTAAGCACACTTACCATATTTTTACCTTTCGAGTGAAATATAAAAGTACTATCGTTTACCGTTTCAATTTCAGTTATTTGTGCCTGCGAAGTCAGTGCAAAAAACAGTGAAAACCCAATCAGACAAATTTTAATTTGTTTCATTCCCTACCCTTTTAATTTTTGAAATGTAATTCTAAAATTTACCGTTACTTTGTTGGCGGTTTTTAACGTTCCGAACAAAGCAGTTGGCGGTTCAATGCCATAATTGGTCATCAATACATCAAAACTTCCCGAAACTTCGATGTTTTCGTTTGGCAAAGTTTTGCAAATACTTGTAGTCGCAATTGTTTTGCTTTCGCCCGAAATGGTAAGATTGCCGGTTGAAGAAATTTTTGTGATGCCATTATTTTCCGACACTATTTTATTGGAAATCAATTTATAACTGATTTTTGGGAATTTTTCGGTATTCAAAGCATCTTGCATTTTGCTGTCCATGATACTGCCTTTTGAACTTTTCAATGTTTTAGCATTTACGTTTATGTTCACTTCGGTTAATAAACCTTCTGCAATTTTAGCAGAACCGGTTAAATTCATCACTTGCGCCGTCCAATCGTGAATGTTTGAGGTGCCCGAAATGACAACTTCATGCGATTGAACACTGTAAGCATCTTGTGCCGAAATCGTTGTAGCAAAACTTATCAGTACGAAACCGAGAAATAAAATACGTTTTAGATTTTTCATATTTGCGAAATTTTAATTTGATTTAATTTTTTGGCAAACATACATTGTTTTATTTTTCTGAAAGTTTTGACTTGTAAGTAGGGATATAAAAGCAATGAAATGACAGTACGAACTTATAAGTTCGATGTTTAAAACTTGCCTAACCTATTGTTATTCAGGTAAATTTAATTTTTGAAATTGTGCAGGCGTGGTATCTGCAAATTTTTTAAAAGCGGAATAAAAAGCGGTTTTTGAGTTGAAACCTACTTCAAAACCAATGGCTGTGATGGTGAAATTTTTAAAATCGGGCGATTTTAAAAACACTTTGGCATCTTCAATTCGATAAAAATTAATAAAATCGTAAAAATTTTTCTTGAATACATCGTTTAGTACTTGCGAAACATTATTGGGGTGTTCGCCAATGAGTTGTGCCAAATCGTTTAAGCGAAGTTCTGGATTTTTGTAAGGTTTTTCTTTACTGATGCACGCTGAAATTTTAGTTGAAATATCGCTGATTTTAGTTTCCGATAAACCATTTTTTTCGTATTTCTGGCGAATTTCAATTTCGTTGGTATTTGTTGCGGTAGCTGAAACCGAAATTTCTTGTTTTTGAATCTCCTGAACATACACAAACTTAATAACCTCATCTTTTTTGCGTACAAGTGCATCGTAACCAAGAATATACACAATGCCGATAATGAAAATATACAGAAACGAATTTAACGAATTTGCAATTTGTATGTTTGAAAAAGAAAGTATAATTGTAAGTATTTCAATAAAATACATTGCCGCAGAAGCAATTATAATATTGCGAACAACCGTGTAACTAATTTTGGAAATATCGGAAAAATTGTCCTTAATTTTTTTGTGGTATCGATTTAATAATCGAACCGAAAAGATAAGAAAAGGCATGGTAACAATCACTTCTGCAATCCATTCATACAAGTTTTCGCTCCACGAAATACCCGAATTGTAAAAAGCAATAATGTCGAAAATTTTATCTTCGGCTGATTGATTATACGAGGGAACATAATACAAAACATACAACACAAAGGGTATAAAAAACAACAAGTCGGTTTTTCTAAAAATAAAAACTCCGGAAAGTATATTTCGCGAATAAAAATAAATCAAAACACCGCCCAACATGCTGAAAGGCTCTGAAATATAAAGTAAATGGGGATAAGAAAATATCAATTTGCTCGCATAAACGTACTGAAAAAGCAACTCAACCGAGGTAAGAAATACAAAAAAAATCAGCGGTAAATTAATCATTCTGTCTTTTTTCAGAATTAAAAACAGTGTAAGCAAAAATCCTTGCGAAGCACCTACAATCCAAAGTATATTAAGATGTTGCATTGTTATTTCATAGTTGTTTTAATTGCTTATAGCCAAATTATATAAGGGGGATTTCACCCTACATTCGCACGAAACAGTAAGTGAATTTCTCGATTATACGACTCTTTTTGCTTAAACACAAAAGTAATAAATTGTTTGTTAATTATTACAATTTCTTTGCATTTTCTTATAGTCTCACCAACTTTTCATACCTAAATAAGTTAAGATTATGTTTTCAAAACTCTTGTAATCAATTTAATTAATTCGTAACACACTCGTAAAAGAATTATGTATATTGACAGATTTAAACAACGGTATAAGTGCGACTCTTTTTTATTTAACTTTGCAAACATACTTTCCTTAATCAAGTTTCGCAATCAAAAATAAAAGAGTTTTTGCAAATTTAGGATAGATGCGTATCTTTGAAGGGCAAATAAAAAAATTAAAGACACACAAATAAACTATCAATCAGCATGATAAAGAAAATTTCAATCGCTTTGGCAGCTATAATTATCGTTTCGATACTGATAAAATTTTTTGCAATAGACACATCGTCAAAAGTACGTGCCAACAATTTAATAAAGTACATTCCTCAAAGCGTAGCCTTGATAATAGAGAGCGACAATATTCAAAAAATAATGACCCAATTAACTGATAATGAAAACGAAATATGGAGCTATTTAACACAATTAGACCCACTTTTTTTGCTACAAGAAGAGTTTGCTTTCCTAGATTCGGCATTAAATTCCAACAAAGAAGTAGTACCGTATTTATCCAATAATTTGTGCGAAATTTCTTTTCACTTCATGGGCAAACGCGAACCCGAAGTGCTTTATCAAATAGCAAGACCCGAAAATGCAGACAATCAAGATATTGATACTCTTTTACATCAGCTATTTGCCACTCATGCAAGTATAAGCAAAAAAACGTATGAAAATACAGAAATCGCTATTTTTCAACTCAAAAGCATAAGAAAGTCCTTTTTTTTGTGTAAAAATGAAGAATCAATTCTATTTAGTAGTTCCGAAATTTTAATTGAAGAAACAATTAGAAAAAAAGACAAAGCCAATACCTTTTCAAATCAATCGTCATTTACCCAAATTTACAATAAACTCAACAAAGATGCCTTGGCAAATGTTTTCATAAACATACAAAATTTTGCAAGTGTTTTAGAAGCATATACTTCTAATAATATAAATACCAATACATTACAGCAATTTCCCAATTGGATAGGGTTTGATATGTTGCTCGAAAATAATGCAATTTACTTAAATGGATTGACCAATCCCATGACCGATAAATGGAATTATTTAAGAGTTTTTAAAGGTCAAATGCCTCAAAAATCTGAATTAATAGACATTTTTCCGGAAAATACTGCCGCATTTATATCGGTTTCGCTCACCGACATCAAATTATTTAATCAAAACTACAAAAACTATTTAGAACAAACCAGCCAAATAAATGCTTACAAAGCTAAAATAGCAAACCTGAAAGAAAAAACCAGTTTAGATTTTGAATTATTTTTCAATACTTACTTAGGCAAAGAACTTGCGCTCGTTTATACAACTGATAACCAGATAGAAGAACCCGTAATTGTAGCACAACTCAACAACCAAAACAACGCCCAAGAAGAATTATTAACCACATTAAAAGCATTAAGCAAAGCTGATTCTACGGCTTTAGAAGAAAATATTTCGACCTTAATAATAAGTGCCAAAGAAACCTATGATATTTACCACTTTAGCATAGCCAACCCTCTGAGTATTTTATATGGAAGCATTTTTAAAAGCCCCAATGCAAAGTATTATACTATTTTCGACGAGTATTTACTAATTGGCTCATCGGTTGAAAAATTGGAAAATTTTATAAATTCGTATGCTAAAAATAAACTATTTAAAAATACCAACGCCTACAATGAGCTAACAGAAATAAGCAAAAAAAAGAATACAATTTTACTTTATTCTGAACCTATTTTGTCAAAAAAATTATATTACTTTATTTTGAATAAAAAATATGCTCAAGAATTAAAACTAAATCAGAAAAAAATGAACAAATACTTGCCTTTTGTTCTACAAATAGCACCATCAAATTTTGACAATTTTTACGACATTAATTTTTCTATACTATTTGATAAAAATAAAAAGCCCAAAATAGAAAAACATTGGGAATTGACCCTTGATACTTTAGCAAAACGTCGCCCTCAATTATTTAAAAATCATTACAATGGCGACTTTGAAATTTTCACACAAGACGAAAACAACAACATTTACTTAATCGATAGAAATGGAATAATCTTATTTAAGCGACACATTAAATATAAAATACAAGGTGAAGCAAAACAAATTGATTACTATACAAATACAAAATTACAAATACTTTTTGCTGCTGGCGACGAGCTTTATTTAATCGACAGAGAAGGGAAAGATGTAGAAAAATTTCCGGTAAAATTACCATCAAAATCAGTAAATGGAGTAGCTGTTTTTGATTACGAAAATGATAGAAAATATCGGTTTTTTGTGGCTGCTGCAAACAAGCAAGTGTATGCTTACAGCAAAGAAGGTGAGTTGCTAAGCTCGTGGAAATTTAAAGCTTCGAGCCCTATAATCAAGCTTCCAAAACATGTAAGAATCGACAACAACGACTACATTTTGATAGCTACTCGCCAAAAATTTCAAATACTCAATAGAAAAGGAGAAGAACGCATTAAGCTGAAAACAAACGTGGTAATTGCCGAAAATGCAAGTTTGAGCTTTATTAATAGCACAAAACCTTATATTTTGAGCACCAATGCAGATGCCGAAATTGTCAAAATCTATTTTGATGGCACCGTAAAAACACATAAATTAACCGATATGGATACGGATTGTTTTTTTACTTCGTCAGACATCGACAACAACCAAAAGAATGACTATATTGTAGTTTCAGATAAAACAATAGAAATTTATGACTACAATTACAATTCGATGAAAAAATATGAATCAAAAGAAACACTTTCGGGGCAACCTTTACTTTTTAGTTTCTCTAACGACAAAAAAATGCTGGGCATTTTTTCAAAAGAAGACAATTTAATTTATCTTTTCGATTCAAAATTAAGGCTTCACGATTTATTTCCATTGCCGGCAACTTCGGCTTTTGTGATTAGTTTTCCCGAACAATCGGAAATAGGAATGAGCTATTCGCTCATTTGTATTGGCGAAAACGCCAAGCTAATTAGCTATAAAATAGAAGATTAAGCGTTAGAAAAAACACTAACTCTTCATTGCTCATTCAAGGCTTTATTCCATGCGCATTTTGTGGTCTTCGGTTCGTGTATATTTTTGGTTGATAAACGTTCTGTTACGCACAAGTTTGCTCAAATCGTATTTCATATTTTTGGTGGTACTTATGAGCGATTCCAGATTTATTTGAGTAAAAGTAATCCCAAAAGAAGCAGTAGGAAGTAAAATCGGTTTATTTGTTTTAGGGTCAATTTTAATTGTAGTAAGCTTAATAGGCTGTCCGGTTTGCGGGTCAGCTAAGCTCACTTCCTCGGTTTCGTAAATTGTTGACATAACTCCTGCGTGCTCATATTCCATTCTGCCTGTGTTAGGATTAAGCGATTCGGTAACATTAAAAGCCAGTTGAGAATGGTCAGTGATAATTGGAATCTTTTTTTCTTCATCTATTGTTCTTTCAAAACGTTCGTTTCTGTAAATCGTTTTTTGTTGTATAATATTCTTAAAACTAGGGTCTTTTCTAAAATCATAACCACATACTTCTTTCAAATCAATAATTTTGTTTGTCATTTTTTTTGTCAATTCTTTGCTAAAAAGTTCGCGCAAATAAGGGTCGGGTATGTTTGCTTTATAGTAAGGAATAAGAAATGAAATCCACACAATATCAGCAAGATATACCTGTGGGTCTATATTAAAGGCATTCAAACTATCAATAGCATTGTGGGTTATCTTAAATTTAGGAACAGTATCTTGCACTATTTTCAAAATTTCCTGATAAGTCAAGGGCATTTTCATTTCATCTTGGTACACACGGTCAGCTTTATTAAAAAGAGATAACTTTTGATGAACAAGGTCTTTTAAAGGCAATTCCCTAATTTTTTTCCAAGTTACGGTTTCTAGTTTAAATGTTGTAACGGTATCGGCATTGACAATTTCTTTTACCTCTAATATACTTATTTTGTGAATTTTATGTGCTTTCACATAATCATACGCACCTATTCTTTCGTAAATAAATCCTCCAAAATTATTGGGAATTTCGCCATAAATAACAGGACCTGCGCTGTTTGAAATAAATACATAGGTAGAATCTTTGGTAAGCGTATCGGCAGCTAAAAATAAATCGTTGGTGTTTTCTTCTTCCGTTTCAGTCGAATCTACACCATCAGCCTGGTAATCAGCTTGATATTCATCATCGTATTGAGAGTTTTCTCCATTGTTTTCGGAATAACTAGTTTCGTCGTAATTGTAATTATTATCGGCATTTGAGTCCGAATTTGAGTTCGCATAAGAATCATATCCATCGTATGAATAAGTTGGTAAATAATCGCCCCATCTATCGGATATTGTATAGTCAGCCATAGTTACGGGCAGAAGCGAATCATAGCTAAAAATACTATCGAGCAAAGTGTATTCAAAATATCTTGTTTCTTTGTAAACAGTAATTATGTTGGCTTTAAGTCCGGTGAGTTTATCTTCCAAAACTTTGGTAGGTAAGGTAACAATTATGGGGTCTGGAATGTAATCAGACTTCAACCTATTAATCTTAACTTCAACCTCTTCCTGCGCCTGAGTGGGAAGAATAAGTATCCATAAAAAGAATGTTATTATAATTGTTTTCATGTTGAATATAGTTAATAAAAGAAATACAACTCTATTTAATAGAAAAGAAAATAAGTATTTTTTTTGAAAAAATTGCAAAAAAATACCTATATTATTGCTTTGCTTGAAATAATAAAAGTACAATTATTATTCCAATAACACAATATTTCGAGCCAACTGCTTTGTTTTTTTACTATTTGCCAAAAAACGGAAGAGGATACTCAATATCACATTGAATATCCTCTAAAACTATGAAAAAGAAAAATAAAAAAACAAAAACAAGAAAACAATGTTTTTACATTAAACGTTTTTTTGTGTTAAAATATTATCTTTGTTTCTGTTGGCAAACATTTTTTAACTTTTTTCTCACTCAATCCTGTATCTGTTAGCGTAATTTCCTTCAAATTAGTCATTTGCGACATTTCTTTTGGAAATTTAGAAATGGGATTTCCGCTCAAATCGAGCGATTTTAATCCCTTCATTTTCAAAATACTCGAAGGTAACTCAGTGAGTTGGTTATTACTAAGATCAAGAACTTCAATGGTTTCAATAGAAGCCAAGATTTCAGGAAATAGCACAAATTGGTTTTTCCAAAGCTTTAAAACTTTCAAATTTTTAAGCGCTGCTAACTCATTGGGCAAAGTAGATAGCTTATTATTGCCCAAATCAAGTTCTTGTAAATTACGAAGTTGTCCTATTTCAGCAGGCAATGTTTCCAAGTTGTTTATTCCTAAATTTAAGATTTGCAAATTTTTGAGCAAGCCTATATTTTCGGGCAAAACCGAATGCGAGGCTTTGACTGATGTAATTTTATACGCCTCGGTAGGATTTGCAAAAGCTTCGGCAAAAGAATTAAACGTAGGCTTTTGTTTTAAGTCATTTTTGCTTAAAACCTGTGCATTACCTATTATAAGGCTCAAAGAAATTACAGATAGTGTTAATAAAATAGTTTTCATTTTGGTCTGTTGTTTTAATTTTTATTAAGTTTGAATTATTTTATAGCAATAATACGCAATATCTTCTACTATTGTTATATGAAATAATTAAAAGTCTGTATATTACATTTGTATGGAAAAATAGAAACTTATTTTTCACTAAAATAAATCCGCATTAAAATTATTTTATTAAACCAGCGAATAACTAGGAAATAATTCATTTTCAATAAAATAATAACATTTCAATTTTTTTTTTGTATAACACTAAATTTATTTGTTTTTTTGGCAGTTAAAATGAAAAAAAAAAAAACTATTTACCATACTTTTTTTATTACAAAAAAATGGCACGAAAAAAACAATTCAGACCAAGAATTTTATAAATTTGTGTTCGTTATACTATGAAAAGAGTAAAATGTATCATAAGAATTCAACATAATCAATATTAAGTAATTAACTATGCATAATTCCTCTATTTTTGAAATACACTCCAAATTTGATTTTGAAAAAAAATGCTTAGAAGTATTTCATTTTCAAGCTGAAAACCTAGAAATATATCAAAAATACTTACAACATTTAAACGTAAATCATAAAAGCATAAACAACCTCCAGAAAATACCTTTTTTACCAATTTCACTTTATAAAACAGAAAAAATAATAACCAAAAATAGCCAACATGAAATTATTTTCACTAGTAGTGGAACTACTGGAAGCGAAACTAGCAAACATTTTGTAAAAGATTTGTCGATTTACGAACAAAGTTTCAACACCGCATTTGAATATTTTTACGGAAAGCCACAAAATTACTGCATTTTAGCACTCTTGCCATCATATTTAGAGCGCGAAGGCTCTTCCCTAATTTATATGACCGAAAAATTAATTCAAAAATCAAACAATAGCAACAGTGGTTTTTACTTAACTAATTTAGACGAATTAGTTGAAAAATTAAAGCAACAAGAAGCACAAAAAAAACAGAGTTTACTTATAGGAGTAAGCTTTGCATTGCTCGATTTGATAGAAAAATATACGCTTAACCTAAAGCACACCCTTGTTATGGAAACTGGCGGCATGAAAGGAAAGCGTAAAGAATTGACTAGGAGTGAATTACACGAGGTTTTGAAAAAAGGTTTAGGAGTAGAAACAATTCACTCTGAATATGGAATGACCGAACTTTTGAGCCAAGCTTATTCCGATGGAAATGGAATTTTCAAAACGCCTGCTTGGATGAAAATCTTAATCCGCGATGTATATGACCCTTTTTCATATTTAGAAATTGAAAAAACAGGAGGCATAAATATAATCGATTTAGCCAATTTATATTCGTGCTCATTCATTGAAACTCAAGACCTTGGTAAATTAAAACCCAATAATTCATTTGAAATATTGGGCAGATTTGATGCCGCAAGCATAAGAGGTTGCAATTTGCTAATTAATAGCTAACCAACAGATAAACAACATTTTGTTCAAGTTTTATACATTCAATTTGCGCTTGTAAAATTCCCTCTCAATTGCCTCTGAATCACGAATGGCAACCTTTAACCAATTAAGCATAACTTCTTGTTTTTCAACCTCATCTAATTGCCAATTGAGGGCAGAATTTCGTAGTTTGTAAGTTAAATGGTGCAAAATGATAGAAGCAGAAACCGAAATATTAAAACTCTCGGTAAAACCATACATGGGGATTTTGAGAAATTCATCAGCATTTTCTAGTACCAAATTAGTTACTCCTCTCATTTCGGTGCCAAAAAAAAGTGCCGCTTTTCCTTTAGTTAAGTCAAAATCTTCCAAATTAACATCATTGGTATGTGGCGTAGTTGCCACAATTCGGTAGCCCTGTTTTTTCAGTAAATTAATGGCTGCCAAAGTGTTATTATTGGTTTCGTTGTAGCGATTCATCGTAAGCCAATTGGAAGAACCCAACGCCACATCGGGATTAATTTCGTACAAATTATCATTTTCAATAATGTGAACATCTTGAATACCAAAGCAATCGCAAGTTCTGAGTACTGCGCTAGCGTTGTGAGGTTGGTAAATATCTTCTAATACTAAAGTTAAGTATCTAGTTCTGTGCTTTATAAGACGCCCAAACAACTCCTTTTTGTGCTCGCTTACAAATTGATTGAAATAATTAATTAATTGCTGATTCATGTCAAACTATTGAAAACTAAAAAAATAAAATATTTCTAACGGCTGAAGAATAACACAAATGATGCATTTTCTTTTAGACACTATTTATTATCAAAAAAAAGATTTTCGCACAAAGGCATATTTCTAAAAAGATAGACCAACAAAACCCAAGAACGACAAAGCAAAAGTATTTATTTTTTTCTAAAAAAATAAAATTGTAGATTAAAAATAAAAAAATAAAAGAAAAGAAAGAAAAAAAACTGCAAAAAAAAGATATTATTAGTATATTTAATTATCGAAATCGTATAGTCATAAAAAAAAAATTGATTTTTTAGCAAAAAAAAATGATTATAACGATTTTCAAAAAAAATATAAATATTTATAAACAGATGTGCTAATTTATTAATAAACAGAACATTAATAAACTCAAATAGCTTTAAATAAATATAAATTAATTGGCTCAAAAAAAAAAATTAGATTTTTTTAAAAGTATATGCAAAAAAATTATGAAAATTAATAATCATTTATTATATTTGTCCAAAATTTAAAACAGTATTTCAAAATAAATTGACTCATGAACATAACAGCAAAAATAGAGCACTTAAGAAAAGAAAGAGGTTGGTCAGTAGCTCGCTTGGCAAGAGAAGCCAATATACCAACCGTAAGTTTGAGAGTGATGCTTAGCCGTCCAGACTCAAACAATTACAGTGTAACAGCTCTTGGTAAAATAGCAAATGTGCTACACGTAACCGTTTCTGAACTAACAAAAACAGACGAAGAAGAAAGCGCAAAACCAAAATTGAGTATCACTCAAATGGAACAACTCAAAGAAACAATTGAAAAAACAATTGAAACTTTTTTTGAAACCGAAGTTAAGAAAAAAAAACCCGGTAGAAAAAGAAAATTTGAAGAATAGCACGCTTTTTTAGCTATAAAGTAAAATTTAATAGCTTTTTAAAGTTATTTTTACAACATTCGCTAAAAAAATAATAAACATAAAGCTTTAATTTTCAACAAGAAATATTTTTAAAAGATTTTTTTTTGATTTTTTTTAATAATTTCTTTTGAAAATTAAAATTATGTATTACCTTTGCAGCGCTTTTTGAAGGAGAGGTGGGTGAGTGGCTGAAACCACCAGTTTGCTAAACTGACGTACCTGTAAAGGGTACCGGGGGTTCGAATCCCCCTCTCTCCGCAAAACATTTCTTGCACAAAATTCAAACAAAAATATTTTACGGGGCGTAGCGTAGTCCGGTTAGCGCACCTGCTTTGGGAGCAGGGAGTCGCAGGTTCGAATCCTGCCACCCCGACGTTTAGCTTACTTTCTCTAATTTACTTAGAGATTTTTTTTTTTCAAATTATTAAGGCATTTTTCGGGGCGTAGCGTAGTCCGGTTAGCGCACCTGCTTTGGGAGCAGGGAGTCGCAGGTTCGAATCCTGCCACCCCGACCAAAAGAGCTGAGTTTAAAAAACTTAGCTCTTTTTTTGTTTTGTTATTTCAAAAGAAAATACAATTTTTGCACCAGCACGTTGCTTTTTTAAATAGCGAACCCAAATTAATTGTGTATTTCGTTTTGCCAAGTGCTTAAAAATAAGTAAATAGCAAAAGGTTTGCTCAAAAATAAAATAGCACTTATGCTTGTTATTTAAAATTTAGAAAGTTTCTGGTGATTATTTATCAGATAGTTATACTAACAACAACTTGAAAAATAAATACTTATGAAAAAAATAGTATTATTGGTTTTAGCCTTGAGTATATTACAAACCTTGGCTTACTGCCAAGAGAAAAAAGATAGCATTAAAACTGCTTTATTGATTGTAGATATTCAATATTTTTATTTCCCGAGCGAAGGCTCTGCTGGCTTGGTTGGTGTAGAACAAGCAAGCCTGAAAGCCAAAGAGTTACTCGAAATAGCAAGGGCTAATGAGCTTCTGGTTGTTCACGTAAAGCACAAATCGAACAAGCTAAGCGAAATACACAAGAATGTAGAGCCTATTGAAAATGAAAAAGTTATAATAAAAGAAGAAGTTAATAGCTTTTTAAAGACCGATTTGCTTGAGTATTTGAAAACCAATCAAATAAATCGTCTTCTTGTTATTGGTATGCAAACCCACATGTGCCTCGAAGCGGCTGTAAGAGCTGCTCATGATTTTGGTTTTGAGTGTATTACCATAGAAGATGCTTGCGCAACACGCGATTTGAAATTTGGCGATAAACTTGTAAAAGCAGAAGATATTCATGCAGGAGTGCTTGCTACTTTGAGTGGTGGTGGTTATTCTAAAATATTAAATTTATCGCAGTTTAAAGAAAATATTCATAAATATTTATTTGAAAAATAAACGAAACTGAAGCTATTTTTGGCTACTATTTTATATTTTATTGAAATATTTGTCAAAAATAGTTTATTTTAGTAATTCGCCATTTTTATAAAGTATTTTCACTAAAATACCTTCCGAATTTCTAACAAAACATTCTCCATTTAATTTATCGTTTTGATAATTTAAGATAGCTATTTCTTGTTTTTCCTCGTTGAAAACATTCCAAACACCAGTCTTGAAGTCGTTTAAATAATTCCCTTTTTTGTAGATTGCTCCGTTTTCGTAAAAAAATTCCCAGTATCCTTCAGATAATCCTTTTTGGTATTCGCCTTTTTGTTTTAGCTTTCCGTTTGGATAAAAAACTTGCCAAATGCCTGTATATAAATTTTTTTCGTAGTTTCCTTGCGAAAAAACTTGTGCAGAGTCGGGATAGTATGAAGTCCAATAGCCTTGTCGTTTTCCGTTTTCATATTTTCCTTTTTCGGCTACTAAATTGCGTGTATGAAATGCTTTGTAGAGAGAATGAATGGTGTCATTGTGGTAGAAATAATGATACATTGAGTCGCCATTTTGATAAAAAGCAACAAATTCTCCGTGTAAAATACCATTTTTGTAAACCGCTTTGCGCTGAATATTTCCATCGGGGTAAAATGTAAAAAGCGTATCAACAAACTGGTTGTCAAGTTTTTTTCCAAAATAATTAATTTCGCCATCTTCGTAAAATGAAATATATAAACCATTGATTCTGTTGTTTTTGAGAGTATATATTTGTTGCGGGTTTCCATTTTCGGCATATTTGATAAATTCGCCGTTTTGAATGCCATTGACATAGTTTGTAGAGCTTTCGCGCGAACCATCGGAGTTGAAACTAGTTACAATTCCATTGGGTAAATTGTTGGAGTAATTGCCTGATTGCAAAAGGATTCCTTGCTCAGAAAACTGTTGAAATGCTCCATTTTTTTTATTGTTGTCAAATGTAAAGATAGATTTTAAAGTTCCGTTTTCATTGTAAATTTTCCACTGCCCAGTTAATTTATTTTCAGAAAAATTACCTTCTTGCATGCTATTTCCCGATTTAAAAAAATAGGTATAGTAACCGTGTTTCAAGGTGTCTTTTCCTATTATTTTGGCAAAATATTTTTCTTTTATTTGCTTATTGTTAGATGTATAGAAATTTATAATTTCTATTTGTTGTGCATGCAATAAATTAGGATAGATAAAAAAGAATGTAAGAATAAAATTTTTAATGACTAAAAAAATAGTAGTTTTTGAGGAATTCATAAAATTGTAAATTAATATTTTATTGGTCAAAGAATGTTTAAAAAAAAGATGGGTTACTTCGTGTTTGAACGAAAACGCGTTTTTTGTGAAATTTTGAAATTTTAAAATCTTCATTTACAGCGATAAACTGCGGTATTAAAATTTTCAGAATGCCATAAATTTACGTTTTTTTCTAAACACTTTTTATTTAATAATTAATTTTTTATTTAATCGAGCACCTTTTAATGTCGATTTTTCGCCATAATCTAAAAGGGCTACTAGTGAATATTCGCCAGCGGGAAGTGTATTGGGCAAGGTAAAGCTTACTTTACGCTTATACCCTGGAAATGATTTTAACTTAATTCGTTCAAATTCATGTTCTTCGGCGTTGCTCAAGTTAGAGGCAATAAATAATACATTGCACTCGTGTATGTCGTTTCCTTGGTTATCGATGAGTGCGGAAAAAGTTCTAATATTCTGATTTTCTGAGTTTTCTTCCTCTCTTAGGCTTGCAATTTCGATGTTAGCAGCTTGCAATGTTTTGGGTTTTCGGGTTATTTCGATGGCAATTCGTGCGCTGAGATTTAAGCCGGCGGCTCTGGAGTCTTTGTCAGCATTAAAAGCTGTTTGCTCTTGGCTTGTTTGAACATACATGTATGCCCAGCGTGCTTTGTAATCTTCTTCGGGCACTAATAAATTTATACTTAGTTTGTAGGTTTCGTTGGGTTTTATTTCAAAAACATCGTTGTCGGGGGTAATCCATTTGCTACACGAATTTTCGGTAGAACTTGCAGCAACTATTTCAGCATTACCTTCTTCATCAAAAATAAAATCGGAGTAGGTAATTGAAAACATTGTTGTTTTGTTGGAATGATTGGTTATACTAACTGCTTGTTTTATATTTTCAAAAGGGTCAGCCTTAAAAATTAGCGAGGCAGGGGAAACTTCAAAATCTTGTGATAATGAAATATTTGGAAAGTATATTCCACCTAAAATAATTAATATTTTTAGAATTTTCATATTATTAAAAGATATTTTGTATTTTTGTTTTATGTGTAATTTTGTTTATATAGAATTTTAAATTAATTTTGTGAAAAAACTAAGGCAAAGATAAAGAAAAAAATTGATAACAAAACTCGGGTAGTACCCGAAATTCTAAAAAAAAGTAAAATTACGCAGCTTTTTCTAAATTCTAATAACACATTGTTAAATTGTTTTATTGTTATTTTATCACGAAAAATTTTAAAATAATGAATTTCAAATAACTTAAAAAAAAAATCATTCGTTTGTACACTATCAATAAAATTAAGAATTAGAATAATTGAAGATTTTAACTATTAACTAATTAGATAAATAAAAGATTTGAACGTTAATTCAATGCAAAAAAGCAAACACTATATCTTTATTATATTATTAATCGTTTGTATTCAATCGTTTAGTGGTATTGCTTTTGCGCAACTCTCACAAGCAAATGCCAACGAATTGAAGCGGCTTGAGCAATCGGCAAAAGAAGCTGAAGCCAATGAAAATGAGGCACAAGCGGCTCATTTTTACAATAAAGCAGGCTTACTTTGCTTAGAAAATGACTTAAAAAAAGAAGCAATTATTTACTTTACCAACTCTGCGAAGTACAATTCAAAACTGAATAATTTAAACGAATTGAAAAAAATTTACAGCAATTTAGGTTTAATTTATTTTAATTTAGAAGAGTTGGAAAAATCCATTTTTTACTTCGATAAGAGCTTAAAAGTACGCAAAGCATTGAAAAAAAAATCGGATATAGCTTCAGGAATGCTCGATTTGGCTTATGTTTATAGCATGATGAATAAGCACAACCAAACGATTGCCTTTGCCAAAGAAGCACTTATAATTTCTCAAGAAATAAACAATTCGCAATTGATTTTAATTTGTTACCGAATGTTGGCAGAGAGTTACAAAGAGAAAAAAGAAACAAAGTTAGCCAACGAATATCTTGATAAATACAGCACTTACAACATTGATTATCAAAAGAAA
>JAIFNL010000012.1 GCA_020047755.1 Bacteroidota bacterium | reverse complement strand
ACCCCATTTATTTGGAAAATGTTTTTAAGCAAACTACTTTCGCACAAAACAAAGGAAAACGCCGAAATCCTTATATCAAAAAAGTAGGCAATTATTCAATAATTTTATTTATGAAAACATTTTTTATTTCTTATTTAAAAAAGCTACGCTTTTTAATTGTGCTTCTGCTAATGAGTACAATTGGTTTTGCGCAAGTCTGGCAAACAGTTGGTACAGAAGGCTTTGTTAATATTAGTGATTATTTAGATTTTGACATGTATGGTTCCACGCCTTATATTACTTATAAATATCCATCTGGTGTGGGAGTAATGATGTTTGATGGTAGTTCTTGGATAAATATTAGCCCCTCGCCAAGCTCCGAACAAACAAATTATAATGCCATAAAAGTTATAGGAGGAATACCCTACATTTCGTACTGGGACTATTCCTCAAAAAATTTTTATGTTAAAAAGAGGGATGGTTCTTCATGGAATATAATAAAAAATGTAAACACCGTCGCCGGAGGATACAAAGATATTGATTTGGCAAACATAATTTCTAATCCTATTTATGTATCTTGTACTTCGTCGATACTCGTACAAAAGTATGACGGAGCATCTTGGACATCTATATACTCTTCCCCTGATGCTTCGAATAGTACAATAGGTATTGGTGTAGATGGAAGCGATTGCTATGTAGCACACAATGTATCCGGTTTTGTATCTGTTTATAAAAATGGTACTTTACTTGGTTCCTCTTTCAGTATCGGAGCAGCTTCTTATATAGACTTAGCTATGAATGGCTCTACACCTTATGTCGCATATTCTGACAACGGAGATAGCAAAAAAGTTTATGTGAAGAAATGGAACGGTACTACTTGGGAGCTTGTGGGCGGCGGAGCCATTTCTGCTGGTCAGGCAGATTACGTCAGCATTGCGTTAGACGGTTCTACCCCTTATGTTGCTTACAGTGATCATTCAATAGGTCAAAAAGCTACTGTGAAAAAACTTAATGGTACTATATGGGAAAATGTCGGTACAGGCATTTCTACGGGATCTGCATATTATACAACTTTGAAATTTGACGGCTCAACGCCTTATTTAGCTTACTACGATGGAACTTATGTAACAGTAAAAAAATTCGCAGAAGCTCCATTAGTTGCCCCCGGCAATGCCATTACGCTTGATGGCACAGCCGATTATGTAACAATTGCCAACGAAAGCAATTTTGATTTTACAACTGCACTTACTTTAGAAGCATGGATTAATCCTGATGTTGTAAATTTAGTACAGCAAGGAATTGTTCAAAAAGATTATGACGGTTCTGTTCATCCTTACCAAGTAAGGTTAGAAGGTGATGAAGTAAACGTAATAATAGATCAAACGGGAGTAAAATCAACCGACGCAAATATCCAAGCAGGAAAATGGACACATATAGCATGTGTATTCGATGGTTCGAATGTTTATTTATATGTAAATGGCGTTCAAAAAGGAATCGCTGCCAAAACAGTTCCAATACGTACAACAAATACAGTTGTTGAAATTGGTAGAATACATAATGGTATTGGTTACAGCTATTTCGATGGTAAAATTGACGAAGTACGTATTTGGAATGTTGCCCGAACAGAAACCGGTCTTGTTTCATATTACAATTTTAACCAAACTACCGGAATAAACCTTCCTGATTTAAAGGGTGGAAACAACGGTACACTAACCAATATGGCAGGTACCGAATGGAGCGAAAGCTACGCTTTGGTAGCACCTGTACCAACTGCTGCAAGTGCTATTACTTCAACCGGATTTACAGCTAACTGGACTGCACCCTCAACAGGAAGTGCAACTTTAACAGGCTACTACTTAGACGTTGCAACAGATATGGCATTTACTGCCACTGTTACTGGTTCTCCTTTTACTATTGCAAGTGGAACTACTTTGAAAGCTGTTGCAGGATTAACTCCTTCTACTCAGTATTATTATAGAGTTAGAGCATACAAAACCAGCGTAGGCGATGTAGGTGCATGGCATTACAGCACGCCAATGAGCGCAATTACATTAACGCCACCTGCTATCACAACAACCGGAACACTAAATGCTTTTTCAGCATTACTTAATCAACCTTCGGTTTCGCAGTCGTTTACCGTTTCGGGAAGCAATTTAACAGCCGATGTAACCATTGAAGCACTAAGCGGTTACGAGTATTCAACCGACGATAATACTTTTGCAACAACATTGACACTTCCGCACACAGGTGGAACATTAGCCTCAACTACGATACACGTACGCCTAACCGGTGCAAGTGTTGGAACTTTCGAAGGAAACATAGTTTGTTCCAACACCGGAGCCACAAGCCAAAATGTAGCTGCAATCGGCGTAACCAAAATGACCGCCCCCGGCAATGCCCTTACTTTTGATGGGACAGATGATTATGTATTATTTGCAAGTTCCCTGGTAACCCCTAATGTAAATGATTTTACGATGGAAACTTGGGTATATCCTACGAACAATTCAGGAGTTAAGACAATTATTAGTAAAACAGGTGCATACAAATTGTGTATTAATAGTGGCACTTTAAAGCTTGAGATATGGCCAAATGGCACAGCTGCTTTCAATCAATACTCTTCTGTTTCTATTCCTATAAATAAATGGACACATTTAAGTTTTTCTTGGAATTCGGCTACTGATGTAATGCAGTTATATGTAAATGGAGTATCAGTTGCCTATTCAACAACAAGCGGTTCTGCAACAGCTTCGGAGGCAATGTCCATTGGCAAATCAGTAAGCTTTAATGAACCATTTACAGGGAAAATAGACGAATTCCGCATCTGGAGAACAGAAACCGGTCTTGTTTCATATTACAATTTTAACCAAACTACCGGAATAAACCTTCCTGATTTAAAGGGTGGAAACAACGGTACACTTCAAAGTATGACAGGCAGCGAATGGAGCGAAAGCTACGCTTCGGTAGCTCCCCAACCAACTGATGCAAGTGCAATCACATCAACAGGTTTCACAGCCAACTGGACTGCACCCGTAACCGGAACCGTTGAAACTTACAAATTAGATGTAGCTACAAACAATACATTCACTACAGGTTTAACTTTTTACGATATTACTTCTCCTGCTGTAACAAAAGCCGTAACAGATTTAAGTGCTTCTACTCAATATTATTACCGAGTTCGTGCATACAAAACAAGCGTAGGCGATGTAGGTGCATGGCATTACAGTACGCCGATTAGTGTTACTACTGCTGCTGCAAATTATGTTTGGAACGGCACCGCTTGGTCGCCTTCAGCTCCAACTTCAACTGACGATGCAGTAATTGACGGTAATTATACCAGTGCTAATTTTACTTGTGCTGATTTAACCATCAATTCAGGTAAAGTACTAACTATTGGCAACGGTATAGAAGTAACAGTAAACGGTATTCTTACCAACAATGCAGCTGCAAGTGGTTTAATCATTGAAAATGGCGGTTCGCTCATTCACAATACTGCTAATGTACCCGCAACCGTTAAAAAAGCAATGGTAGGCGGCTCATTAGTTAAAGCTGTGGATCATTATTGGAATATGATGTCTTCGCCAATGGAATCGTTTGCCGTGCAAAATACATTCAATGGCGACATTGTGTATAAATACCTTGTTACCGGAACCGACCCAACCAACGCATGGGAAGCTCTTGTAAATGGAAATACTTTTGAAGCTACCAAAGGTTATTTGGTTTATACGCCCACTACAACCAAAACGGCTGTATTTACAGGCGAGCTAAACAATGGCTTATTGCCTTATACCATTGAAACAGGCGGTTTGGGTTACAATTTGGTGGGTAATCCATATCCTACTTCTATTAATTTCAACAATGTTTACATTGCAAATAGTGCTACCATAAATAATTATTTTGCTTATTGGAATAATGCTACCGTTGCGTATAATTATTTCAATGGAACCGCTTTTGTTCCAGTTGGTTTGACAGCCGAAATACCTGTTGGACAAGCCTTCTTTGTTCAAAGTAATGTTTATCCGGTAGGTGCAAAATTACCCGGAACAAGTACAATTAATTTTGATAATTCGATGCGTAAACACCCTTCAAATCTGTTTATATTAGATATTGGTGCACAAGATGCCGATGTTGAAGGTGAAGAAGATGTTGAAGAAGGTGGAGGAAAAAGCACAAGTTCAAGCCCAATAAGTGGCATACGTTTCAAACTTTCAAATTCCGAATATAAAAATGAAAACTTGATTTATTTTGGAATTGAAGGAAGCGATTTGGAAACTATGGGTACATTAGTAGCAGAATCACCTGTTATTTATACCCTTTCGGGCGAAAAACAATTGGTTATCAACCACGAAACTTCTACCGAAGGAGTTCCTGATTTCAATCTAGGTATGTACATTCCTAAAGCCGACAGCTATACATTAGAAGCATTCGATTTTGCAAATATCGAAAAAGGCGTTACACTAACGCTTGAAGATACCAAAACCGGAAAAATGTATGACTTACGCAAAGAATCAACCATCAGCTTTACTGTAGAAACCAATGATTTAGTGAATGGCAACGAAATAAACGACCGTTTCATTCTACATTTGAACGCCGTAACTACTGGCATTTCTAATGAAATTGAAAATCAACTTTCAACCATCTATTCCAACGCAAACGTAATTTACATTAATTTGGCTTACGCCAAAAACACAAACATTTCGGTATTCGACCTCAGCGGACGCAAACTTCACGAAGTAAAAACCACTCAAACAGCCAATCAATTATCTGGCTTTGAGCAAGGAACTTACATTATTAAAGTAGAATACGATGACTTTAAGTCATCGTATCAATAAAACTGTCATCGTATCAATAATGCGATAACAATAGAACAATTTAACCATTCAACAATATAAACAGATATGAAAAAACTTTTTTTAATGTTAGCTTTTGTAATAGCAGTAGGAATAACAAATATGTATGCACCGCCCATTATTCCTCCTGGCGACACAGGCGGCGGCGCACCCATTGGTGGACCTACTGGCGTGCCCATTGATGGCGGTTTAGGTTTCCTTGCAGCCGCAGGCATAGCTTATGCAGGGAAAAAGCTTTTTGGTAAGAAAGAAGAAGAAAAAATAATGAATAATTGATAGTTTATTGATACGATGACTTGGAGTTATCGTATCAATTACAAATAACCGACAATGTAGATACAAATTACTTCCCGATACAAAATTTGCTAAAAATATTACCTAAAATTTCGTCGGTAGTAATTTGCCCAGTGATAAGTCCGAAATAATGCAAAGCTTGGCGAATGTCTTGCGCTAAAAAATCGCTCGAAATGCGCGTTTGTAAGCCTTCGTGCACGCGCTCTATCGCTTGCAGTGCATTTTGCAAAGCATCGAAATGCCGCACATTTGAAATAATTATATCCTTGGTATCCAATTGATTAAAGCTACTCAAATCGAGCAAACTTTGTCGTAATTGGTCTATGTTTTCACCCTTTTTAGCCGAAATGTAAATGGTTTTGTAATCGCTTTCAAACACATTATCAAGCAGATGTGATTCTTGAACGTCTATTTTGTTAAACGCCACAATCAGTTTTTTGTTAAGGCTCAAAATATCAGCTATTTGCATCATCAATTCCATTCCGGGCGCATTGGGTTCGCTTACCAAAATAACAATATCGGCTTTTGCAATGGTTTGATGTGTGCGTTCAATGCCCAGATTTTCAATCACATCGGTAGTATGTCGAATGCCGGCAGTGTCGATAAAACGAAAGGTCATTCCTTCAATAATCATTGTATCTTCGAGCGTATCGCGCGTAGTTCCAGGTATTTCGGAAACAATAGCACGTTCCTCGTTGAGCAAAGCATTCAAAAGCGTGGACTTTCCAACGTTGGGTCTGCCAACGATAGCAACCGGAATCCCTTTTTTAATAGCATTGCCTTGCTGAAAAGAGGCGATTAAAGTTTTCAGGTATTTATCAACCCTATTTATTAAAGTTAAAAGTTCTTTGCGATCGGCAAATTCTACGTCTTCTTCCGAAAAATCGAGTTCCAATTCTATAAGCGAAATAAAGTTCAAAAGCAAATCTCTAAGATGCTGAATTTCATTGGTTACTCCACCCTTCATCTGCTGAATGGCAAGGCTATGCTCGGCTTTTGTTTGCGAAGCAATCAAATCGGCAACCGCCTCAGCTTGCGACAAATCCATTTTTCCGGCAAGAAAAGCACGCATGGTAAATTCGCCAGCAGTAGCAAGACGTGCGCCATTTTCGACCAAAAGCTGCAAAATTTGTTGCTGTATAAAAACCGAACCATGACACGAAATTTCAATCGAATCTTCGCCAGTGTATGAATGCGGCGCACGAAACAGACTCACAAGCACTTCGTCAATAATTTTGCCTTGGGCTTGAACCGTTCCAAAATGTATTGTATTGGCTTTAAGCGTGTGAATATTTTTTTTCGATTGAGGGAAAAAAATCTTTTCTACAACACTGTAACTATCTGAACCTGAAATTCTTATTACAGCTATTGCTCCATTTCCGGCGGCAGTAGCTATTGCACAAATTGCATCATTATTTTGCATCTTCTTTTACCGTTTTAATTTTTTCGCCCTTACATAAATATTTTGCTTTTTTGGCAACACGTCCACATTTTTTGCAAATGCACTTGGGTTTTGAAACGATTTTCAAGTACTTCAAAATATCCTTTTCCAAAATTTTTTGACTAACTTGCTTACATAATACTTTGGTTTCCATCAATTTATTTTTTATAATTTCTTTTTTTGTAGCTCTGCCCAAATGAATAAGCAGCATACAAAATAATAAAAAAAAATCCAATAAATGAATTTTATTTTAAATGAGTCAAAGAGTCGATTTAAAAAAATTCCAAATTCAATTATTTTCAAATTAAAACAAAGTTATTAAAAAAAATAAAAATATTCGCAAAAAAGCTCTTTTATTTGAAATATTTTTATTTAATTTGTGTTTTGATGTTTAAAAGCAAAAAAATTATAAACCATTGACTTCTTGAATTTTAGAGCCTAAAATTTAAGTGAACAAACTAACAAAATAGAAAATATTTATATTCACAATCTATAATACATTATTAATGAGTGTTTTAGTAAATAAAGAATCAAGAGTTATCGTGCAAGGCTTCACCGGTGGCGAAGGCACTTTTCACGCTTCTCAAATGATAGAGTTTGGAACCAACGTTGTAGGTGGCGTAACTCCCGGAAAAGGTGGACAATTACATCTTGGTAAGCCTGTTTTCAACACCGTAGCCGATGCCGTAAAGCAAACAAAAGCCGATGTTACCATTATTTTTGTACCACCAGCATTTGCAGCCGATGCGATTATGGAAGCCGCCGAAGCTGGCATCAAAGTAATTGTAACCATCACCGAAGGTATTCCTACCAACGATATGGTGAAAGTAAAAGAATACTTGAAAGACAAAGACTGCCGCATGATTGGTCCAAATTGCCCTGGAATTATTTCTGCCGGACAAGCAAAAGTTGGTATTATGCCAGGCTTTATTTTCAAAGAAGGTTGCGTAGGAATTGTTTCAAAATCAGGTACTTTGACTTACGAAGCAGTTGACCAAATCACAAAACAAGGTCTCGGACAAACCACAGCAATAGGAATTGGCGGCGACCCAATTATTGGAACTTCGACCAAAGAAGCCGTTCAACTACTCATGGAAGACCCTGATACAAAAGGAATTGTGATGATTGGCGAAATAGGTGGAAACATGGAAGCCGAAGCCGCTGCTTGGATTAAAGAGCACGGAACCAAGCCAGTAGTAGGTTTTATAGCCGGAGTTACTGCGCCCAAAGGCAAACGCATGGGACACGCCGGAGCTATCATTGGCGGTACAAACGACACAGCGCAAGCCAAAAAAGAAATTTTGCGCGATGCAGGCATTCACGTAGTAGATTCTCCAGCCGATATAGGCAAAAAAATGGCAGAATTGCTCAAAAAATAATTTTTTTTTTTTTTATTCCCGCAGACTGAATTTAAAAAGTTTGCGGGTTTTTTATGCTAATTTTCAAAAGTTATCAACAATATTAAATACTCCTAGAATTTTGCTCCTATGAAAATTCTTTCGCCCGAAAATGTACGCAAACTCGATGCCTATACAATTGAAAATGAACCCATTTTGGACATAAACTTAATGGAAAGGGCAGCAAAAGCTTGTGCAAATAAAATACAAACAAAAATTTCGACTACTCAAAAAATCTATGTTTTTTGTGGTACAGGAAACAATGGCGGCGATGGTTTGGCTATTGCACGAATGCTTGCTGATGAGGATTTTAAGGTTGAAGTTTTTCTTATTTCGGAAAAATTAAACGCCAATTCAAAAATAAATTTAGAGCGTTTAAAAGCACAGAAAAAGGTAAAAATTCAGGCATTTTCAGTCGAAACAATTTCATTTATTTTTGAAAATAATTCTGTTATAGTTGATGCCATTTTTGGCTCTGGATTGAACAAACCTGCAAGTGGAATAGCACTCAAAGCTATCGAAACCATAAACAACGCCAAACAATTTGTTATTTCCATAGATATTCCGTCAGGTTTTTTTGCCGAAGACAATTCATTGCTCACTTTCGATAAAAATTTAGGTTTTTATCCACAAGCAGTTTGTGCCAACTGGACTTTAACGCTCGAATTGCCTTTTTTATCGTTCTTTTTTCCAGATTCGGAGCAAAATATTGGAAATTGGGAAATTGTACCTATCGGACTTGATGCCGATTTTTTGAACAAAATAGACTGCAACAATTATTTTGTAACCGCACAATTTGCCGAAAAACTTCTCAAAAACAGAAAACGATTTACGCACAAAGGAACTTACGGGCACGCGCTCTTAGTTTCTGGCTGTTATGGAAAAATGGGCGCAGCTATTTTGGCTTCTCGTGCGTGCTTGCGTTCGGGTGTGGGCTTGCTCACAACTCATATTCCTCGCTTTGGTTACCAAATAATGCAAACGAGTTTGCCCGAAGCAATGTTGAGTATAGATACTTCGGACATTTTAGTGTCAGAAATTCCAGATTTGAGCAAATTTTCGGCTGTTGGAATAGGTCCAGCGTTGGGCACAAAGCCCAATTCACGAAAAGCAGTTGCTTCTTTGTTTGAAAAATGCCATTTGCCACTGGTAATTGATGCCGATGCACTCAATATTATTAGCGAAAGTAGCGATTTACTCAATTCTATTCCCATAAATAGCATTCTCACTCCTCACCCACTCGAGTTCGAACGCCTTGCCGGAAAATCGGAAAATTATTTTGCACGCTACAAAAAACAGTTGGAATTTGCAAAACAACACCAAGTTTTTGTAGTATTGAAAGGTGCAAATACCTGCATTTGCACTCCAGAAGGTGAAAGTTATTTTAATTCGACTGGTAATTCGGGTATGGCAACCGCCGGAAGTGGCGATGTGCTCACTGGCATTATTTTAGCACTTTTGGCACAAGCCTACGAACCCAAAATTGCCGCAATTTTAGGCGTATTTCTTCACGGAAAAGCAGGCGATTTGGCACTTTCGGAGCAAAGTTATGAATCGCTAATAGCTAGCGACATAACCGAAAATCTAGGCAAAGCCTTCCATTTCTTGGCTACAAAAAACAAAAAAAATGAAAAATTAACGAGAAATTAAATTTAAAATTCAATTTTATATTAATTTTATCTAAATTTGCGGCTTATTAAATTTTATTATTCAATTTATGAAAAACGGAAAAATTCTATTCATTGTAATTGCCTTATTTGTATTTTCTTGTTCTCCTAAAATGCAAATAACCAATGTATTAAATACTGAAAAAATTGACAAAAATTCAGTTTTATACGTTTTGCCCAAAACAGTTGTAAGCATAAAAGTTACAGTACAACGCAAAATAGAAATTCCCGGACCTTATTCTCAATATGCCGGAAAATTTTTAGGAACTAAAAATGTAATTTCAAAAAAGTCGGAAAAATGGAAAATATGCAATTTTGATTTAACTACTTATGAAACAGAAGATAAAACACAGTATTATATTTTTAAAGACGAAAAAAAATCCAATTTCTCGTTTTCAAATTTAACAGAAAAAGGATTAATTTATCCAGTAGAAGGGATGGCAAATTTTAATGCACATACGTTTTCAAATCCACAAATTGTTGAACCCGAATCAAAAGATTTATTTCCCGATTTTTTAACCAAAGAAAATTTAGTAGAGCGCGAAAAAACTGTTTATGAGACTGTTCGCAATGATTCAGCGGCTTTTACTGTTCAAACCAAGCAGAAACTTTTCACTTCTAAAACGGAAGAAGAAAAAGCTCAAGAAGCTGCTGATTTGCTCACGCGCTTGCGCAAACGCCGCTTCAAATTGATTGCATCGATTGAAAAAAATAGCATTGGCGACGATGTGCGCCAGTTTGCAAAAGAATACCCCGATGGTGCAGCTTTAAACTTAATGCTCAAAGAATTAGAACAACTTGAAACCGAAATAGAAGCTTCGTTCAAAGGCAAAACGGTAGTTCAAGAATATACCTATTATTATGAATATTCGCCTTCAAAAACCTCAGGAAAATATATTCTTTTCAGTTTTTCGGAGCAAAATGGCATTCAAGCCCCAGAAGTTGCATCGGACAAACAATTTACAATTCGCTTCAACTTAGAGCACAACACTGCCGAGCTTGCAAAATTGATAAACAAAAAAGAGGAAACTGTGTTTAATTATCCGGTAGTTCGTATTCCTGATTATGGCAACTTCATTATCGAAAGCAACAACGATTTTCAGGCAAGTAAACGGCTAAAAATCTTTCAATTTGGAAACTTAGTAAATGTAAATTTTGTTCCATAGCTGAAAATTAATTCTCTGTATAAAGATAAAAAAATTACCTGAAAAATTAGATATTCCAAATTTTAAAAATTTGGAATATCTGTATATCAATAATTTGAGAATATTAGATTTCTTGTTTTTTCACATGTTTTTTTTGAAAACAACAATATTATATTTTAAATCCTAAAATCAAAATATCATCAACTTGTTCGCGCGTTCCACGCCATTTAATATGTTCATTTTCAAGAATTTCTCGTTGTTGATCCATAGGCAAATGCGAAATTTTAGTAAAAAGTGTTTTTAAACTTGACGACATAAATTTCCGTCCTGTTTCTTCTCCATCTTGATCTGCATAACCATCTGAATATAAGTACAATATATCTTCTTTTTGTAAATCAATAACATTGTTTGTAAAAGATTCCTTTTCTCTATAAAATATACCTATTGGCATTTTATCTGCTTTATGTTCAGTAAGTTCGCCATTTCTAATAATTACTAATGGATTGTGCGCACCAGCATATTCTACCTCCATATTTTCTTTGTCGATAATAATAAAAGCAATATCCATTCCATCGTTTGCTTCACTTTTTTTGGCTTCTTGCTGCAACATAGTTTTAATGTAGGTTCGGAGCTGATTTAATACATAAGAAGCCGTAATGTTTTCTAAATCAGAGTAACTATTGACAATTTCGTTCAAAAAGGCAACTCCCAACATGCTCATAAATGCCCCCGGAACTCCATGACCGGTGCAATCAGCCACTGCCAAAAATAGCTTATTTTGTCGTTTGTTAATCCAATAAAAATCGCCGCTAACAATATCTTTGGGCATGAAAAGTACAAAAAAATCGGTAAGATATTTTTCCAGCGTGCTTTTGGTAGGCAAAACGGCTCGCTGTATGCGACTTGCGTATTGAATGCTGTCGGTAATATGCTTGTTCTTTTTTTGCAAAATTCGCTCCGATTGAGCAAGTTCATTTTGTTTTTCTTCCAAATCGCTGTTAATTTCGGCAATAACCTCATTTGTTATTTTCAATTCTTCAACATTATCAGCCAAAATCAAGGTTTTTTGCATTACTTCTTCGTGCGCTTTTTTAATTTCTTGCTCAGCTATAACAGCTTCGGTTACATCTCTAATTATTTCAATTGCTCCAATCAGTTCCTCGTCTGAATTAACTAAAGATGTGGCAGTTACAGAAAAGAATACTTCTCGCTCTCTAAAATTTTCAATTCTAATTTCGGTGCGCAAAATACCTGCCTGCTTTGTAATTTTATCGTTTTTTTGAATTTCGTCGTCACCTTCAAAAACCCAATCAATCAGCATTTTGCGGCGTTCACCATAAAATGGAATTGAATATTGATAGTTTCCTTTTCCAAGTATTTCGTCGGAAGTAACTCCCGTGAGCAATTCAATCGCTTTGTTCCAATACAAAACTTCTCCTCTTTGATTTATAACCAAAATAGGGTCTGGAATTAATTGCAAAATATCATTCAATTTTCGCTCTTGCTCAAACAACATTTCGGATTGGGTCATCAATTCTTCGCCTTGTTGTCGCACTTCTTCTAGGGTTTCCTGCAAGTCGTGTGTTCGCTGAATTACTTTCTCTTCCAGTTCGTCATTTGCTTTTTTCAACTCTTCTTCGGCTATTTTGAGTTTAGAAATGTCGGTAATTAAAGCAAAAGAGCCAATATTTTTTCCCTCTTCAACTAAAGGCGCACCGCTAACCAAACAGCAAAGATTCCCTCCATCGGATTGCGTAAAATTTAGTTCGTAAGTTGCTTTTATATTTTGCTCGCGAAGCTTATCTTGCTGTTCCAAAATGCGTTGGTTAATGTCGTCCAAAAACTCAGACAAATTACGCCCTATTAAATCATTCTTTTTCAGCATTTTGCGCATTGCCGGATTTGCATTTACAATAAATCCTTTCGTATCAACTTGCACAAAACCTTCTACTGAGGTTTCTAAAATTCGTTGGAAATTATTTTTGCTTTTTACTTCTTCTAAGTGCGAAATTTCAGCCGATTTTTGCAAATACAAATGGCAATTTTCTACCTTATTGAGCTTATTAAAAATAGCAACTGCCATTTTTTCGCACGATGAATAGCCGCACGAGCTGCAGTTTAAAACATCTTTTTCATCTTTTTTAAGCAAATTTTCATAAATCTTTTGCCTTTCTACTTCATTTGGGTAATTAACCAATACGTTTTCCCAACGATTGGAATATTCACGATTGTACAAATCATACTTCCAAAACTTCTCTACTATTTCATTAATACTTTCATTCGTACTTTCGAACGATTTGTAATATTCTTTTAGCTCTAGAGTTCGTTTTTTTACCCAAAACTCGACTTCATCTGGCGATTTTTTTCTATTCATGGTAAAAGGTCCAGCATTGCAGCCCATTTCGCAACTCAAACAATCAACTAACAGAGGTGCAGCACCTTGTTTAATCATTTGCGGCAGCGAATCGAGGTAATTGTAAATGGTATGCACTCCTTCAATTTTTCGCGAATTGCTGTAAATATCTGGAACATAACGAGCTACTGTTTCTAACAAACCGCCTGGCGATGAGAACAAAACAGCTCTTTCGGCTTTGGGATTATCATAATCGGTTTTTGCAAAAAAACTTAAATTGATGTTGTTGTTTTCTAAATATCGCGCAATAGATTGATAGGCAACATTGTAATTTCCCAATCTGGTAGCTTCAAACTCACGCTTTTTTGCTCCACAAGGCGAAATAACAGCTATTTCGTGCTTTCGATACTGAGGATAATATTCCAATATCATTTTCATAGCATGAAGCATAGGACTATCGACAGGAGCTAAGTATTTGATTAGCTCTGGTTTATAGAGTTCGATGTAGGTAACAATAGCAGCACAAGGCTGTGCTATAACGGTTTGTGGATTTTTTGTTTCGATATAATTTAAATACGATTTAACCGTAAGTTCTGCGCCAAAACTTACGTCAAAAATAGCTTCCACGTTAATATTTTTGAGCCACGTATTGAGCTGAAGATAAGTGTCGTGAAAATTAGCAGCCACCGAAGGAGCTACAATTGCAATTATTTTTTTGCCTTTTTTTAGATTTGCCATAAAATGGTCAAAATCATCGATATAATAGCGTGCTTTGTGTGTGCAAGCATCTATACAAGTGCCGCAAGCTATGCACATATCGCTATTTACAGTTACATACGAACCTTCGGCATTGTTGCAATATTTTACAGGACACACTGAAATACAAGCATGGCAGTTCACACACTTAAATTCATCAACTCCAAGTACTTTAGCTAGTGTTTGCTTTTCTAACATTTTTTTAGAATCTGTTTTTGCATTTTCTTTTTCACAGAAAATAGCTAGTTATTTTGTAAAAGAGTAAAAAATAGTTCTAAAAACCCAATTTTTAAATACTCTTCAAGGATAGATTTCTTTTTATCTACAAAAATTATAGTTGCTTAGTTTCATGAATTTGTTTTAAAATAGCAAGATATTCTATTCTAGTGTTTTTAATTAAAAAAACTCCATTTATCGGCTGCAAATCGTTGATTTTGAAATCTATTTGCTCTGATAAATTCAATTAATAAAAACTCTTCCTTATTAAAGTTTAGCCTTAATATTTTGATACTCTAACAAAAAGGTGCCTTTAAAAAAAGTGCATATAATTAAATTTCTTAGTGATAAAATAACAATAGACCATTTTAATAAATTTATATTTTGTTATTAGAATTTAAAAAAAGCAGGGTAATTTCACTTTTTAAAAATTCCGGTCGCTATGAAGTTACGCTATCAATATTTTTCAAATATATCATTTTTCTATTTAATTTCAAACTAAAATGGAAGATACTTAAAATAATCTGCCTTTTTTTTGCAAAAAAACAGAAAATGCAGTTTTTCTGTGGGGTCAAAATATTAAAATTCGATATAAAAAAAACAGAAAATTCAAATGAATGAATTTTCTGTTTTCGCTTTTCTAAAATTTCAGAAAAATAAAGTTTTATTTTACGATTTTTTCAAATATAAATAGTCTAAATAATATAAGATTTTGAAAGAAATACTATTGTTTTTAGGCGAATTTTGAAATAAATCGCTTGTATTCTCAAAATAATCGTTTATAATTATTTCACTCGAATTAAAAACGGCATTTTTCCAAACTATACTCATTTCGCTTCCTGGTGCAAAATTCCATTTATATACAAAATCAATGGTAAAGGCATTGAAGCTAATATCGTGATTTTCTTGATATTGGTCAAATAAATCGAGATAGCCACTGTTGTTGAGTATCGAATAAGAGTTATATTTTACGGTGCTCCAATAATGCCGAAGCCTAAAATTAAATCCCATTTTATTATTGGGTGTAAATGAAAGTTGAAAAGTATTTGAAAGTGTTTTCAAATTGCGAGAACCAAAAAATATGGTATCTTGATTTTCTGTCAAATCGACAAATCCCAAATCGTTATCTGTTTTGTTCAAGTTGATATTTAAAAGCGTGAACCACTTATCGTTGAGCCTAAAACGTGGCGCAACAAATGCACCGTAAGCGCGTTCGCTAAATGCACTTTCCCTGAAATTAGCACCCAAATCATAAGCAAATTTATTTGCATAGTTAGTTGATAACCAAAAACTTAATTGGTATTGCTTGGCTTCTTTAAATACTCTTCCATCTACACGCGATTCAAAATAATTATTCGATTCTTTGGGGCTTGCCGAAGCAAAAAGACCTAAAAAAACATAGTTTTTGAACATGATTCGATGTTTGTATTCAATCTCAAAATCTGTGTAAACTCTTGGGTAAAAAAGAGTTGAATAACCTATTTCAAATGTATTATTCCAAAATAGATAGTAATTTTTGGGATTTGTTTGATTATAAGATAGTTCTGCATTGTAATTTACTTCATTGGGGTTTTGCAAATAGCCTAAATCATTGGGGTTGTATTTGTGATTTTCAACTCTGTGCATGAGCTCAAATCGATATTTTCCGCTTATTTTTTCGTAATCCAATTGATAGTAATAACCTAATTCGGGTTCTGTTTCAAGCAATTTGATGTTACTCAAAGCACCTTGAGTAGTAAGTGCGTAATTTTGTTTTTTGTCTTTGAACTGCGCTTCAAAACCAGTTACATTTGCCGAATAGTCATCGTCAAAACGCATTAAGTTAGTGTTAATGAAGCTAATATACGAATTATTTTCAAGAGCTTTGTTTAATGCCAACACGTTGTAGTTGGTAAACGGTTGCACACTCACTTTGCGTTCGGTGAGCGTAATTGTGTCTTTAAGCTGGGCAAAAGTATTCAAAGTCATTGCATTCAAAAATCCCACACTCAAACCAGAGGAATTTGTTCCTGTTACTTTTGTAGCATTGAGCATTTGTGTATTTTCGGGGTTTTTGTGTATTATTTCATTAGCTAACAGATTATCAGACAAAGCATTGTTCGCTTTTGGCGAATCCCCAATTCGCCTAGAATGGAAAATTCCGGCTTTGCTAAAAAGCTCCATGCCTTCGGTAAAAAAACTTCTTTTTTCGGAATAAAAAGTTTCAAATGGCGTTAAATTCAAAATCTTATCATCTGATTGTACTTGTCCAAAATCTGGAATAAGCATCATATCAAGAGTATAACTTTCATTGATTCCGTATTTTAAATCCATTCCTCCTTTAAATGAATAGCCAACTCCTTGAGCTTCGGAATTTGTATTTACATAGCTCGAAAAATAGGGTGTAAAAGCAAGACGCAAAGGAGGTTGTATATTTTTTAAGCCCACTAATTCTCCCGATTGGCTCATCCAATCTTCTTTGTTTATATCAACAAAGTTCCAATTGCTTTCTTCACGAATTCTTTTTTGCTCTCTGTAAAAGTTAATTGCCCAAGGCTTTTGCTCTTCCAATTTTGGGAAACGAATAGCCGAAAAAGGAATTTTTAACTCTGCCACCCACCCAAAATCGGTCAATTTTACTTCGCTTTCCCAAACTGCGTCCCATGTTTCATCTTCCCCGTTTGTCGAAAATTTTATGTCGATTTGCACTCCGGAAGCAGTTATAAAAAAACCAAACATCGAAAGTGAATTGTTATAAGGATCTACCACAAAAGCTACAAAATCGGCTTGCCCAGTATCATCGCGCTCAGTGAGTTGCGTAGCAATACTGTCGGGAGCAGTGTCGTAAAGTTTGAATGCCAAATACAATGCTGTATTGTCATACAATATACTTACAACAGTCTGATTTATAGCAAGTCTGTCATTATAGGGTTTTAATTGTACAAAATCAGTTCCCCACTGAGCATTTTGCCAAGCAGAATCGAGGAGCAAACCGTCAATTTTAGGAGGGTTATTGATAAAAAAAGCTGTTAATTGCTTTTTTTGTTTTAATTCATCGAGTGTTTGAGAAAACACAAAAGAACTATATGCAACAAATAAAGTTGCTACGAATAATTTTAATTTTAGCATTTAGTATAAAAGTAACAAGTTATAAAAGAAGTAAAAATGGTGTGCAGGTTGGTATTGGTAAAATTTATAACTGTTTAGTTTACATCATACTCTTTGACTTCTTTTGAAACTCCCATATCAAAAAGTTCTTCGTATTCTAATTTGCCTTCTTCAGTCCAGTAGCGAAACCATCCGTCTTGTTTTCCATTTTTGTAAGGCTCTATCGAAGAAACCTTTCCATTTTCCCACCAAACAGTTTCAACACCATTTTTGACATTATCTACAAATGTTTTTTCCGATTCTTTGACTTTATTCTCGAACCAAACAGTAAAAATACCATCTTTTTTGTCATTTTTCATGTAGCCTTCACGCTCTGGATTTCCATTCGAGAAATAAAAAACAAATTTTCCATGCATTTTACCGTCTTGATAATCAGCTTCATTTTTTAAGTTGCCATTTTCATACCACTCCTTGTATTCGCCATCAATTAAGCCACTAGTAACAGTAAACTTAGCTTTGAGCTTAGTGCCCGTATAATAATCTACAACAACGCCAGTAAAAGGAGTAGAACTTCCGGATTTATAATACTTTCCATCTTTTTTTTCAACTTCAGAGAGTTTCGTTTGAGAATTAACCGTTCCCGAAAGACTTATAAATAGTATTAAAACGAGAAAATTATATAGATTTTTCATTGTTTTTTTTCAAAATATTAATAATTCACCTAAAAAATTATTTACTTGTACGAAAAAATAAATTAATTGTTTCTTAATTTTTTTTAAAAATAAGGCAAATTTATAAAGATTCTTTCAAATAAAAAAAGATTTATTTAAAAAAGAAAATTATAAACAAATGTAATATAAAAAAAACAAGCTTACTTACAAATCTAATAACGAACATTTGCAAAAAAAAGTATTTTATTAAAAAAGACATCAAAAACAAGAGAATTGATTTTTCACAAAAATAAAAAATTAGAAAAATTATTACTAAACTATTTGTTTTTTTTACCAAGTGTATGAAAAAAAGATACTTTTTGCGTTATTTTAGAATTTTAAAATCCTCATTTAATGAAGCAAACTAGGGTTTTAAGATTTGAAAATGCCTCAAATCTAAAGCTTTCTTTCAAACAGATTAAAAAATAAAATTCAAAAACCATTCCTTTTTTTAAAATAAACATTAATTTTGCGCCAAATTACGAAAATTAATTTTGACTAAATTTCAATAGCTTTCGATGAAAAAAAAATCACTACTCAAAAATTTTTTAATCTGGCGAATAAAAAACATATCTACCTATCAATTTATTCTCATTTTAAGCATTTTCACAGGAATAACAACAGGAATAAGTGCAATTTTGATAAACTACACCGTTGTTTTCATAAAAAAAATAGTTCATTGGGGGATTTCAAATACCGACCACAATTACCTTTATTTTGCACTGCCAAGTGTTGGAATCCTGCTGTCAGTTTTATTCTCTAAATACATTATAAATCAGCAGGTTAGACATGGAATTCCAAATGTTTTGCATAGTATTTCAAAGAAAAATGCCATTCTCAATAGGCATAATATGTTTTCCTCAATAGTTACTAGTGCATTAACCATTGGTTTTGGCGGCTCGGTTGGCTTGGAAGGTCCCACGGTAGCTACTGGCGCAGCGCAAGGCGCAAACATTGGGCGATTATTTCATTTAGATTACAAGCAACGCGTTTTGCTCATTGGCTGCGCTTCGGCAGCCGCTTTGGGAGGTATTTTCAAAGCACCAATTGCCGGAGTTGTATTCGCTTTGGAAGTGATGATGCTCGATTTGACGGTTACTTCCATTGTTCCTTTGCTGTTAGCTGCACTTTCTGCGGCTATCGTTTCCAGCTTATTTTTAGGTCAAGAAGTAGTATATCATTTTACATTGAAAACCGATTTTAAATTGGAAATAATACCGTATTATATACTTTTGGGTGTAATTGCGGGTTTAGTTTCTGTTTATTTTAGTAAAATGTATCTCAAAATAGCCAAATTCTTTGATAAATTTGAAAAATGGTATGTGAAATTAATCATTGGAAGCAGTATTTTAGGTTTACTTATTTTTATTTTTCCAGCACTTTATGGCGATGGTTATGAGGTTATAAATACTACATTATCAGGAAAATATGACTTTTTATTCGATAAAAGTTTGTTCTACCAATATGAATATTCCATTTGGATTGTTATTTTTTTATTAGTTCTTGTAATGCTTTTCAAAATAATAGCAGCATCAGCCACTTTTGGCGCAGGTGGCGTGGGCGGAATTTTTGCACCTTCGCTTTTTATGGGTTCAAGCTTAGGTTTAGCATTTTCTCTGTTAATAAACGAGCTAGAAATCAAGAACTTATCCACAAGTAATTTTGCATTGGTAGGAATGAGCGGACTTATTGCAGGAGTTTTGCATGCGCCACTCACAGCAATTTTTCTAATTGCCGATATTACAAGTGGTTACGCGCTCATTATGCCGCTTATGATTGTTTCGACCATTGCCTATTCCATTTCACGCTTTTTTGCACCTAACTCTGTATATACCATAGAGTTAGCACGCCGAAAAGAACTCATTACGCACCACAAAGACAAAGCCATACTTTCACTCATGAAAGTGGATAAAATACTCGAAACCAATTTTGTAAAAGTGCAACCCTATTACACGTTGAGACATTTAGTAGATATTGTTGCCACTTCCGAACGAAACGTGTTTCCGGTTACTGATTCCGAAAATAATTTTTTAGGCATTGTAACGCTAAACGACATTCGCAACATCATGTTCAAGCCTGAAATGTACGACGAAACTTTTGTGCGCGATTTGATGTTCACACCTATAGAATATGTGAGTCTCCAAGATTCGATGGAAGATGTGGCAAGTAAAATACAAAGTTCAGGGCTTTTTAACATTGTAGTGCTCGATAATGGAAAATATATAGGTTTTGTTTCAAGAGCCAATGTTTTTTCAACTTATCGGCGATTTTTAAAATATTTTTCGGAAGATTAAAAACAATCTAAAGATAAGTTAATTTTATTTTTTTTTATAAAAACATTCTTTTTCAAAACACAAATATTTAATAATTAATAGTTTAAGATAATTGCAAACAACTAACTAATTCTATAAAAAATGAAAGCATTGCTAAGTGTATTCGACAAAACAGGCATAGTAGAATTTGCCGAAGAATTGCAAAAAATGGGCTGGGAAATAATTTCCACTGGCGGAACATTCAAAACTCTTTCGGAAAAAAATATTAAAGTAACTGATATTAGCCAAGTTACCAATTTTCCTGAATGTTTCGATGGCAGAGTAAAAACCTTGCACCCAATCATTCACGGGGGGTTGCTCGCTTTGCGCAACAACCAAGAGCACATTAAAACCATGCAACAACTTAATATTGAACCCATTGACATAGTAGTTTGCAATTTGTATCCATTCAAGCAAACCATTATGAAACAAGGAGTTAGCCACGAAGAAATTATCGAAAATATTGATATAGGAGGACCTACGATGTTGCGTGCTGCCGCCAAAAATTACCATTTTGTAAACGTTATTACTGACCCCGAAGACTATAAAATAGTAATTACTCAATTAAAAGAAACTGGTAAAACAACTGCTGAAACTAAAGAATATTTAGCTTCAAAAGTTTTCACACACACAGCAGCTTACGATGCTTTAATTGCAAATTACTTCAATAAAAGGCAGGAAAATATTTTCCCTGATAAGTTAACTCTCACTTTCGAGAAAAAACAATCGCTGCGCTACGGCGAAAACCCACACCAAAACGCAGCCTATTATTCCGAAATTTTAGAAACACAAGGAAGTCTTTCCGATGCTGTGCAATTGCATGGTAAAGAGCTTTCGTTCAATAACATAAACGATGCCAACGGTGCATTAGAAACACTAAAAGAATTTACCGAGCCTACCGTAGTTGCCGTAAAACACGCCAATCCGTGCGCCATTGCTAGCGCAAAAACAATTTCGGAAGCTTACAAAAAAGCCTACGAAGCTGACCCTGTTTCTATTTTTGGTGGCATTGTTGCATCAAATACAGAAATCGATGAACTAACTGCTAATGAGATAAATAACATATTTTTAGAAGTAGTAATTGCTCCTTCGTATTCAGAAAAAGCGTTAGAAATTTTGAAAAAGAAAAAAAATATTCGTATCTTAGAGCTTTCAAATATTGGCAAAAATGACTATCTTTCGCTCAATGCAAAATCGGTAATGGGCGGAATTTTAGTACAAGAACGTGATAATAAATTATTAGAAAATGAATATCATTGCGTTACAAACAGAGAACCTTCACAAGAAGAATTAGAAGATTTGATGTTTGCATGGAAAGCCGTAAAACATACAAAATCGAATGGTATTGCAATAGCTAAAAGCCAGCATTTGGGCTTTGGAAAATGCAATACGCCAAGGCGGCGAAAAAGTAAAAGGAGCAGCACTTGCATCAGATGCCTTTTTTCCGTTTAGCGACTCGGTGGAAGCAGCAGCAATTGCTGGCATTACAGCCATTATTCAACCCGGCGGCTCTATAAAAGACGCTGACTCAATTGAAGCTGCCAATAAATACGGTATTGCTATGATTTTCACAGGAATACGTCATTTTAAGCATTAATTTTTTAGTATAAAACGAAACATTATGTTAGCAATTAGAGGCATTTATGATAATGGAATTTTTCAACTGTCGAAAAATATTAAAACCCAAAAACCTACAAATGTTATTATTACATTTATAGATGATGATTTTTTGAATTTAGAACAGTCTGATAATCAAGAAAATAAAATTAATTTGAATGATTTTTCATTTTTTAAATCAATCGAAGCTACTAACGATTTTTCAGGTTCTTTCTGTGAAGCTTTAATTGATGAAAGGAGAAATGATTAATGACAATTTTCTTAGATACATCTTCATTATTAAAGCTTTACCATAAAGAATCTGAAACGGTAGAATTAATTAGCTTTATTGGGAAAAATATAAAAGTTATCTATTTATCTGAATTAGCAAAAATTGAGTTCAATTCAGCAATTTATAAAAAAGTAAGAACAAAGGAAATTACAAAAGAAAAAGCAGAATCTATTGTTTCTTTTTTTCAAAATGACTATTCAAAATTTGAATGGATAAAATTAGATTCTGATGTTGTAAATTTAGCTAAAGACCTTATTAGCCAATATGGTACAGATGGGTTAAGAACATTAGATTCGCTACAATTAGCATCAGCAGTCTCAAAAAAAATAGTGATAAACTATTATAAAACTTCCGATAAATTATTATTTACAATTTTTGAAAAAGAAGGGTTAAACGTAATTTAAAACTTCTTTTTTTATATAAATTAGAGGTTGTTTAAAATTTAGATTTTACGCTTATTAGCAACATAGTTGCGAAATCTTTGTAGAAATAAATACAATTGCTTTTTTCAAGGTGCGAAGCACCGAAATATTTGGCGTATAGATATTTCGCAGCTACGCTGCTTTAAATTACTTATTTATTTTTCTACAAAGATTTCGTTCCTACGGAACTTTTTAAATTTTTAAAACCTCTAAGAAAAAAATAAAATTCTTATTCAAATAAAAAGATTTTATCCTTTAAAAAAATGAAACTATTAGTGGTAGGCAATGGTGCACGCGAACATGCAATTATTTGGAAATTAGCACAAAGCCCAAAAGCCGAAAAAATATATTGCGCTCCAGGCAATGCCGGAACTGCCCTTTTGGCAGAAAATGTGAACATTGGCGTAGAAAATGTTGATGCTTTGTTCGACTTTGCCGAAAAAAATAGCATCGACCTGACAATTGTGGGTCCAGAAGCGTCATTAGTAGCCGGAATTGGCGATAAATTTAGAGCCCAAGGCAAAAAAATATTTGGTCCTAGCAAAAACGGAGCTATTTTGGAAGGCAGCAAAATTTATTCAAAAGATTTTATGCAAAAGTATAAAATCCCAACCGCCGCGTACAAAAGTTTTTCGGATTTGCAAGAAGCAAAAGCCGGAATTGAGCTATTTTCGTTTCCGCTGGTAATAAAAGCTGATGGTTTGGCTGCTGGAAAAGGTGTTTTGATTTGTGAAAACCAACACGAAGCAGAAACTGCCTTGAACGATTTGATGCTCGATAAAAAATTTGGAACTGCTGGCAATCAAATAGTTATAGAAGAGTTTTTGGAAGGAATAGAAGCTTCGTTGCTCTGCTTTGTAGCCGGAAATGAGCCTTCGACAACGATGAGGGATTAAATACTGGCGGAATGGGCTGTTTTTCACCAAATTACATTTTTACACAACAAACCGAAAGCGAGATAAAAACCGAAATTCTCGATAAAAGCTTAAATGGACTTTTATCGGAAAACATTGATTTTAGAGGTATTTTGTTTATTGGCTTGATGTTCACCAACAAAGGTGTGAAAGTTTTGGAATACAATGTGCGCTTTGGCGACCCCGAAACGGAAGTGGTAATTCCTCGTTTAGAGTCTGATTTAGTTGCGATTATAGAAAAAACAATTGATGGAACATTGGAAGCAAATGATTTGCAATGGACTGATAAAAAAGCAGTTACAGTAATTGCAGCTTCGGGT
>JAIFNL010000111.1 GCA_020047755.1 Bacteroidota bacterium | reverse complement strand
TTTAATATTGGAATAAACGTGAATGAAGAAGCCGGACAAACCATTTTTCATGTGCATATTCATCTAATTCCCAGATATAAAGGCGATGTGGAAAATCCTCGTGGAGGCGTGCGTGGAGTAATTCCGGAGAAACAATTTTATTAAGGCTTTATTTTGTTCATGTTGCGTTCAATAATTCCTATTTTCTAGCAAACGCAAAAAAACAGAACAGCGATATTGATACGATGACTTTAAGCCACCTGTATCAATTAGTTAACAGCAAGCCCGTCAAGGGTTTTAAACCCTTGATGGGCTGGCAGTTTGCTATTTGATACAGACGAGTTTGAAGCGACCTGTATCAATAGCATGGTGGAAATGTAGAAAATAATTTTGAATTGTGGTTTTGTTACTTAGTACTTATAAAATAAGGATTTATCGAATGTTTTTTCTTTTTACTAAAAAGAATGAAATATAAGGGAGAAGTATTTTTTTTTGCGATTCTGAAAAAAACAATTACCTTTGCCACTGAATTTTTCAAGAAGTAGTTTTAATTAAAATCCGTTGATATTACTACTTAATTAGTACAGAATTATATACAAATTACCAAAAATATAAAATCTTGAATAGTAAATTTGAATACAACACGCAAAGAAAAACTTTGCTACTGCCCGAATATGGACGTAATATATTGTTGTTGGTAGAACATTTGGAAAAAATAGAAAACAGACAAGAGCGTAATGAATTTGCTTACAGTTTAATAGATTTAATGGGTTCGATGAATCCACACTTGAGAGACATCAACAACTTTAAACATATCTTGTGGGATCATTTGGCTATTATGACCGATTTTAAATTGGACATCGACTGGCAATATCCTTTGCCAACGCCGGAGATTATTTATCAAAAACCCCGAAAACTGCCTTACAATCAGAATCGTATAAAGTTTAGGTATTACGGAAAAACCGTAGAACTAATGCTTGAAGAAGCGGCTGTATTGGAAGAAAGTTGGGACAAAGATAATCTAATCCGAACCATAGGCAACCACATGAAAAAACAATACCTCATGTGGAACAAGGAGTTGATTGACGATATTACAATAGTGAATGATATAGAGCGTTTTACGGAAGGCAGAATAACTCTTCCGCCCGATTGGAAATTTACAGATACTCGCGATATAAAAAACAATACCCGCAAGAAAAAAACCAGAAGATAGGTCTGTTTTTTTTATATAAATTGTTTTTAGTGGTTCAATGCAATGTTAAAATTGTTAATTACAAAAAGCAAACTTTGTTTTTTGTAATTTTAAGTACATTGCAATTTTAATTTGCAGACAAACAGCAAATTAAAAGTTTTTTTTAAAGAGAGAAACCCCACAAGTTTTCACAATCTTGTGGGGTTTTGTATTTTGAATAAACTTAAAAAAATAAAGAAATTAGATTAAATTACACCATTTTTAAGATTGTTTTTTTTAGTTTCCAATTTTTTTTTAAATTTGCTTTGTTAAAAAGAAATTAAAAAGTAGAAAAGTGTTTGAATATTTTAAAGGAAAAATAATAGAATTAAAGCCGATGTTTGTAGTGATAGAGGTAGGAAATATAGCCTATTTTCTGCGTATTTCGCTAGCTACAAACTCAAAACTAGCTGAGGGTAACGAGGCAAAATTGTACATACACGAGCATATAAATGCACGCGATTTTACAACCGCTTTGTTTGGTTTTTATACAAAAGAGGAGCGTGATATTTTTCGTTTGCTTATTTCTGTATCGGGTGTTGGTGCGGTTTCGGCTATTACTATGCTTTCGTCGCTTTCGACGGTCGAAATAAAAACCGCTATTTTGGGCAACAATATTGCAGTTTTGCAAAGCATCAAAGGCATTGGACCTAAAGCTGCTCAACGTTTGGTACTCGATTTGAGAGATAAAATAGGAAAAAGTGAAACCGGCGAAGTTTCGGTGTTTTCGGTGGCAAATCAAACCAAAGAAGAAGCAATGGCGGCTCTTATTATGTTGGGCTACACCAAAGCACAAGTTGAAAAGGCAGTGGACAAAATTTTAAAATCTGAAATTTCTCTTAGCGTAGAAGCGGTTGTAAAACAAGCACTTAAAAATCTTTAATTGTTAAGTTGTTAAATATTAATTGTCAATTATAAAACAATACTTCGTTATTTTTTTATAATGAATTAAATAACAGAACTTTGCCAAAGTTTACTTATTCTGATTATTGTGCAGATAATTAACTATTTAGCAATTAATAAACTGCAACTTTGGCAAAGTTTAACGAACTATTAAAAAAAAAAACGGATTCATTAAAAATCAATTATAAAAACTTTGAAAACTACAGTAAAATATTCTTTTGTTTTAGTTTTATTAGCTAGTCTTTTTTTTAGTTTTACACCCGTTGTAGAAACAAATGATGTTTTAGCTGCTAACTATTCGGTAAAAAACTCTTTGCCAAAAGATACTATTCCGTTCCGATTTAAAGATTCTAACGGAAATCCGTATTCTCCAGATTATAAGTCGGGTTTGTATTTGCGAACTCCTTCCAATATTACTTCCACGGTAGAGTACGACCCTATTCGTAAGGAATATGTTTTGACTCAGCGACTTGGCGGTCTCAACTATCGCGAACCTTTTTATATGTCGGAAAAAGAATACCAGAAGTATTCTTTTGACCAATCGATGCAACAATATTGGCGCGACAAGGTTAAAAATGAGAGTTTTCAAAACCAATCGGGTTTGATTCCAAACTTTCAAATTCCGGGGGAAGCTTTTGATAAAATCTTTGGTAGCAATGTGGTAACAATCAAACCACAAGGTTCGGCTGAGCTTATTTTTGGGGTAAATATTTCGAATGTAGCCAATCCTGCTTTGCCAATTCGTCTTCAACGCGAAGTCATTTTCGATTACGACCAAAAAATACAAATGGGGATTCATGGAAAAATAGGCGATAAACTTAGTTTGGGCATAAATTACAATACCGAAGCGGCTTTCGATTTTGAAAATGAAACCAAAATTGGCTACAAAGGTAGTGAAGATGAAATAATTCAGAGTATAGAAGCGGGTAACGTTTCGTTGCCGCTCAATGGCTCGTTGATTACCGGAAGTCATACGCTTTTTGGTTTTAAAACCGAGTTGAAGTTTGGAAAACTGAAAATGACCAGCGTTTTTTCGCAACAAAAGAGCGAACAATCGGTAATAGAAGTGAAACAAGGCGCACAAGTAAGCGAGTTCGACATCAAAGCCGACGATTACGAAGCCAACAAGCACTTTTTCCTTTCGCAAGCCTTTAAAGATAACTACGACAAGGCTTTGTCCGATTTGCCCATCATCAATTCGGCTATTCAAATTACACGCATAGAAGTTTGGGTTACCAACAAAAGCCGAAGCTACGACAATGCACGTAACATTTTGGCTTTTATGGATTTGGCTGAAGGACGCAGCATTACACCCGACGCTTTGGGAAATACGGTTTACAATATTTGGCAACCCGATTTTGTGTCGGTAAACAGCCAAAATATTTATCCTCACAATGCGTTAAATGATTTGTATGAAAATATCATAACCAATTATTCATCTGTTCGCGAAATTAGTTCGGTAACATCGGCACTTTCGTCATTAAAAGCACAATATGGATTTGTAGGCGGTCAAGATTGGGAAAAAATAGAAAATGCCCGTTTACTTACGGCTTCAGAATATACAATAAATGATAAGCTTGGTTTTATATCGCTCAATCAAGGATTGAATAGCGATGAGGTGCTAGCAGTTGCTTACGAATACACAGTGCAAGGCGAAGTGTATAGGGTAGGGGAGTTTTCAAATGGTGGAGTTGATGCGCCCAAAACATTAATTCTCAAATTGATAAAACCCACAAACCTAACACCAAAGCTTCCTGTTTGGGATTTGATGATGAAAAACGTATATTCCATTGGTGCGTATCAAGTTAATAGCGATGAATTTGTATTAGATGTACTTTACAGCGATGTTAAAACTGGCAACGATTTGAACTATTTGCCTGCCGATGCCATTAGCAAGCAAACTTTGCTTACTTTGCTTAACCTCGACAACTTGAACCGACAACTAAGCCCTTCGCCCGATGGACGTTTCGACTTTGTAGAACCTTACACTATTACTTCTAAAAACGGACGTGTATTTTTTCCTGTGCGTGAGCCTTTCGGGTCGTATCTGAAAGAAAAGATAAACAATCCTGAAGTTGCCCAACGCTTTGTTTACCAAGAGCTTTATGATTCGACACAAAGCAAAGCCAAGCAAGTAGCCGAAAAAAACAAATTCTACTTGCGCGGAAGTTATCGTTCCTCGCAAGGTTCTGAAATTTCGCTCAATGCGATGAATGTTCCGCGCGGCTCGGTGAATGTAACGGCTGGCGGTAGGCAGCTCGACGAAGGAGTAGATTACATAGTGGATTACAATTTAGGAACAGTAACCATTCTAAACCAAGGACTTCTGGAAACTGGAACTCCTATAAAAATATCGCTCGAAAGTAATTCGATGTTTGCTATTGGTACTAAAAGCTTAGTCGGTACGCATTTCGACTACAATTTTAGCGACGATTTTAGAATAGGCGGAACAATTATGCACCTTTCGGAGCGTCCTCTTATTACCAAAGTGAGTATTGGCGATGAGCCTATTTCAAATACTATTTGGGGTTTAGACCTTTCATATTACCATGAATTGCCACAAATAACACGTTTTATCGACCGCTATATTCCTTTTGTAGAAACCAAAGAACTTTCTTCAATAACTATTGAAGGTGAGTTTGCTCATTTGATTCCGGGCACTTCAAAGTCGCTTGATGAGAATGGTGTTTCGTATATTGATGATTTTGAAGGAAGTAAAACAACCATCGACCTTAAAACTCCTTCGGCTTGGTACTTGGCAAGTACACCGCAAGGGCAGCTCGATATGTTTCCCGAAGGAGAGTTAAATGACAGTTTGCCTTATGGTTACAACCGCGCCAAGCTGGCTTGGTACCATATAAATTCCGATTTGGTGCGCAGCAACACGGCTACTCCCGACCACTTAAAAAATGACCCCGACCAACAATCAAACCACTTTGTGCGTGAGGTTTACGAACAAGATTTATTTCCCAACAAAGAAAGTGTAACGAGTTACCCAACTACTATTCCTATTTTGAACTTGGCATTTTATCCCCAAGAAAGAGGACCTTACAACTTTGATGTAGAAGGCGAAGCCGGAATTTCGGCAGGTATTGATGCTTTGGGAAAATTGAAAAACCCCGAAAGCCGTTGGGGAGGTATGATGCGCCGATTAGTAACCAATGACTTTGAAGCTTCTAATATAGAGTATATTGAGTTTTGGGTAATGGATCCTTTTGTATATAACGAAAACGCAAAAGGAGGCGACCTTTATTTCAATTTGGGTAATATTTCGGAAGACATATTAAAAGATTCGCGCAAATCGTTTGAGCAAGGCTTGCCTTTGGGAGGAGCTATCGAATTGGTTGATACTACGGCTTGGGGACGCGTTTCGCTGAAGCAATCGCTGGTATATGCTTTTGATAATGACCCCGCTACTCGTGCCTATCAAGACGTTGGGCTCGATGGTTTGGGCGATGAAGACGAACGTTCGTTTCATTTGCGTTTTTTGAATAAAATAGCCAATACTTATACTCAAAACTCAGATGCTTACAAATCTGGTTTTGAAGACCCTGCAACGGATAATTATCGTTTTTTTAAAGGAAGTATTTTCGATGAGGAGAAAATTTCTATTCTCGACCGTTATAAATTTTACAACAACGTGGAGCGAAATTCACCTTCCGACGAACAAAACACAGAAGACTATCCTACATCGGGAACGTTATTGCCCGACGTAGAAGACATTAACCAAGACAATACGTTGAGTGAAAACGAAGCGTACTATCAATATCATTTGCGGATTACACCTCAAGATTTGGAAGTAGGAAAAGGATATGTAGTGGATATGATTGAAGATACTCACAAACGTAAAAACAATCAAACCAGCACTGTGCGTTGGTATCAATTCAAAGTTCCTATTCAAAAACCAACACAAACGGTTGGCGCAATACAAGACTTCAAATCCATTCGGTTTATGCGTATGTTTATGCGCGGCTGGGAAGAAGAAGCTATTTTGCGTTTTGCAAAATTGGATTTGGTACGAGGCGAATGGCGCAGATATTCAAATGACATTTCCGAACCTAAAGAAGACTGGTCGATTCCACAAAATACAACCAGCGAGTTGTATGTTTCGGCGGTAAATATCGAAGAGAATGGCTCGAAAACGCCAGTTAATTACGTATTGCCTCCTGAAGTTACACGCGAAACTGACCCAACCAATCCGCAGTTGCGACAACTCAACGAGCAATCGATTATGCTTAGAGTAAACAACTTAGAAGATGGCGATGCCAAAGCTGTTTACAAAAATGTAATGCTTGATGTGCGCCAATACCAAAAATTGCAAATGTGGTTGCACGCTGAAGCTTTGCCAGGTGGGAATCTAAACGACAACGATTTGTGTGCTTTTATTCGTTTGGGAACGGACTATACCGAAAATTATTACGAATACGAAATTCCGTTGAACATAACTGACGAAGGTGCTTATAATAACGAAGTGGAAACAGACAGAGAGAAAGTTTGGCCCCTGAATAATAAATTAGAACTCGATTTTGAAGTGCTTCAAATGGCAAAGCAAGACCGCAACAACGCCATGCGCGAAGTTGGTTCGAACGTAAGACTTACAGCTCCTTTTAAGCGTATTCATGGCAAAAACTTGATTTATATAATGGGAAATCCGAACTTAGCCAAAGTGAAAACCATTATGCTTGGTATTAGAAACCGCTCGCAAGCAACCAACCCAATAGACGACGATGGAATGAGCAAAAGCGGCGAAATCTGGTTCAACGAGCTAAGACTTACCGACTTTGACCAAAGCGGCGGTTGGGCTTCCAATATGCGGGTAACTACTAAATTAGCTGACTTTGCTTCTGTTACTTTATCTGGAAATATTAGTACGCCCGGATTTGGTAGCATCGACAAGAATGTGAACGAACGCAGCAAGGAAGAATATAAGGCTTATGACTTTACATCGAGCGTGGAGCTTGGTAAGTTTTTTCCAAAACATTATGGAGTGCGCTTGCCTTTGTATGTGGGTTATGCCGAAGGCTTTATAAACCCGCAATACAATCCGCTCGACCCTGACATTAAACTTTCGGCTACCATCAACAACCCCAATATTTCGGACGCAGAGAAAGAAGAGTTACTTAATAAGGTGCAAACCTACACGCTGAGAAAAAGCATTAATGTAACAAATGCAAAAATTTCGCCCAAAAAGAAATCCAAAACCGAAGTAAGCGAAGAAAATGGCGAAATGGATCCTTTGATGCCCAACAATATACAAGGTGGGGACAATTCTCAAAAAACAAAACCTATACGTTTTTATGATATTTCTAACTTTTCGGTTACGTATGCTTACAACGAAGAGCAACACAGAGATGTAAATACCGAGCAAGATTTGAAAATAAGGCATTATGGTTCGATAAACTACATTTTCAACAAACGCCCAAAAAATTTTGAGCCATTTAAGAATGTAGCTTTGCTAAAAGCCAAACCGCTTACCTTGATACGTGAGTTCAATTTTTATTTGGCACCCTCGCAAGTGGGAATTAGAACCGATGTGAACAAAACTTATCAGGCATTGCGTATGCGTAATCTTTCTAATCCTGAATACATAATTACGCCTTCTTACGACAAAAATTTTATCTGGAATAGAGATTACGACGTGAAATGGAATTTGACTAAGGCTCTGAAATTAGATTTTCATGCAGGAGGAATTGCCAGCATCGACGAGTCGCCTGGAAGCCTTGATAAAGATGACCCTTTTTACGACCCAACTATTGATACGGTTGATGTTTGGCAAAACATTCGCAACTTTGGGCGTACTACTTCTTACGCACATCGCTTTGATGTAACTTGGAAAGTGCCAATTGATAAATTACCGATTTTTATGGGTTGGACTGACTTAAATGCAAAGTATTCGGCAACTTATACTTGGCAAACAAGTCCTATTTTGAAAAACATTGAAATAGGAAACACCATTAAAAATACCAGTTCTATTCAACTCAATGGGCAAGCCAATTTGCAAAATATTTACAACAAATCGGAATATTTCAAACGAGTAAATAGAGATATGAAAAGTACTTCTAAACCCAAATCGGAAATGGTAGAAGTTACTTTTGAAACAACCAACGTAAATCTGAAACAAGACAAACCCAAAATAATAGCGCACAAGTTAAAAACGATAGCTGATGTTAAAGTTGAAGCTTTTGACGAAGACGGAAAAGTCATTTTGGGCGATGTGGATATAGTAAGCGATACAAAAATAACATTTACTCCACAAAGCGATGCCAAAAGTGCAAAGATTGTTGTAAAAGCGATGAAGCAAGAAAAGCAAAGCATTGCCAAAACAATTGCCGATGCTACTGCTAACATTCTCACAGGAGTAAAAAACCTTTCGCTTACTTACAATCAAACGAGCGGCTCTATGTTGCCAGGTTTCTTGCAAGATACCTATGTGTTGGGTATGAATCAAGATTTTACGGCTCCTGGTTGGGACTATGTGTTAGGTATGCAAGACGAACTATTTGCACAGCGAGCTTTGCAAGCTGGTTGGCTTACTCACAACGATTCGCTAATGACCTCGCCTTACGTTATGACCAACAATACCACCATCAACTTTAGGGCAACCATAGAACCTTTGCACGGTTTGCGAATTGATGCAACGGCAACCGAAACGATGGCTAAAAATAGAGAAGAGAACTATTTGTATTTGACCAATAAATACAAGTTTGGTGGCAATTATACAGCATCGTACAATATCATAAAAACAAGTTTCTGGAAACTTGGCGAAAATTATCAATCGGAGGCTTACGATAACTTTTTGGCTTACCGCCCCATTATAGCCGAGCGATTGGCTGAACAGCGTACCAGCATTGGTTACGACAAAAACCAACTTAACAGAAACCCCGATTGGGATCCAACAGACCCATTATCGCCAGAGTTTATTGACGACGGCTACCCCAATGGCTACGGAGCATTTCATCAAGAAGTATTGATTCCAGCCTTTTTGGCAGCGTATGCCGACAAAGACCCCAAAAAGGTTAAGCTAGGCTATTTTCCTAGCTTGCCAAGCCTCAACTGGCGCGTAAAATATGATGGTTTAACTCGTTTGCGCATTGTAAGCAAGTTCATCAAAACCGTTTCGGTTACACACGCTTACAAATCGTCGTACAGTTTAGGCTCTTTTGGCAGCAATGCACTTTACGATTTCGACAATACCGACTACGATGGCTTTAGCTATGTGCGCGATGAATTGACAGACTTGTTTATTCCCGAATATCAAATGAATACCGTAGCTCTTAGCGAACAATATTCGCCTTTTATTAGCTTGGATATGAGTTGGAAAAACAGCTTGATGTCGAAAATAGAATTTAGTAAAGGCAGAGAATTGGCTTTGAGCTTAAACAACGGACAGGTAATAGAAACCACTACCAACGAGTTTATCATTGGTGGAGGTTACAAAATAAAGGATTTGGAAATAGTAGTAAACAAAAATCAGTTTAAGAGCGACTTGGATATGCGTTTGGATATTTCGCTTAGAGATATGCAAACCATTATGCGCCAAATGAAAGACAATCAAAACCAAGTTTCGGCTGGGCAAACCAATTTGTCGATTAAATTTTCGGCAGATTATCGTTTGAACAAAAGTTTCAATCTGCGTTTCTTTTACGACCAAGTGGTAAATAACCCAAAAGTTTCAACCTCGTTTAGAACTGCAAATACCAAAGTGGGTATTAGTATTCGCTTTACGTTGATTCCACAATAATTGTTTTTTGGTTCAATGCAAATAAAAACCTGTCAGATTTCAAAAACCCGACAGGTTTAAATGACATCAAACAGTTATTAGCACACACTCCTTGCTTATTATTTTCTCAAAAAGCCTAAAATCTAGTTTTAAAAAACTAAATTTTGCGCTTTTTCCATTCTTTTCTATTTCTAATGAAAAATGAATCAAATCACCACATCAACAAATTGTTTTGCTTTTATTTTAAAAAACACTATTTTTGTAAAAAATAAAATCAAAATTTCAACATAAAAGAATAGCAAAAACATGCTAAAAAAATATAACAGAACTCTTATCACTTCTGCACTTCCTTACGCCAATGGACCTATACATATTGGTCATTTGGCTGGCGTTTATGTGCCTTCCGATATTTACACACGTTATTTGCGATTAAAAGGCGAAGACGTAATTCATGTTTGCGGCTCTGACGAACATGGCGTGCCCATTACCTTAAAAGCTAAAAAAGAAGGAATTACGCCACAGCAGGTCGTGGACAGATACCACGATTTGAACAAAAAAGCTTTTGCTGATTTTGGTATAGCTTTCGATATTTATTCGCGTACTTCCAATAAAATTCATCACGAAACGGCTTCGGATTTTTTCAAAACCTTATACGACAGAGGTATTTTTGAAGAACATACTTCCGAACAGTTTTACGACATAGAAGCCAATCAATTTCTTGCAGACCGTTATATTACAGGCACTTGTCCACATTGCAACAACGAACGTGCTTATGGCGACCAATGCGAGGCTTGCGGTACTTCGCTCAATGCTACCGATTTAATCAATCCAAAATCGGCAATTACTGGAAATACTCCACAACTCAAAGAAACCAAGCATTGGTATTTGCCTTTGAACAAAGACGAAAACTTTTTCAAACAATGGATTTTGACAGACCATAAAGAATGGAAAACCAATGTTTACGGGCAATGCAAATCGTGGATAGATTTAGGTTTGCAACCACGTGCAGTTAGTCGCGATTTGGATTGGGGCGTGCCCGTTCCGGTGGAAGGTGCTGAAGGTAAGGTACTTTATGTTTGGTTCGATGCGCCTATTGGCTATATTTCGGCTACTAAAGAATTAACACCCGATTGGGAAAAATATTGGAAAAGCGAAGATACTCGCCTTATTCATTTCATTGGAAAAGACAATATTGTATTTCATTGCATTATTTTCCCGTCGATGCTCAAAGCCGAAGGCAGTTTTATTTTGCCCGAAAATGTGCCTGCCAATGAATTTTTGAATCTCGAAAACGACAAAATCTCAACTTCTCGCAATTGGGCGGTTTGGTTGCACGAATATTTAGAGGATTTTCCTGAAAAACAAGACGTTTTGCGTTATGTTTTGACTGCAAATGCGCCCGAAGCCAAAGACAACGATTTCACTTGGAAAGACTTTCAAGCACGCAACAACAACGAGTTGGTGGGTGTTTACGGAAATTTCATCAACCGAACTATTGTGCTTACACACAAGTATTTTGGTGGAAAAGTTCCTGAATTGCAACAACTCAATGAGCAAGACAAAGAAGCTTTGGCTGAAATTGCAAACCTAAAACTAGAAGTGGAAAAAAACATCGAAACATTTCATTTCAAAGAAGCTTTGCGCAATTTTATGAGCTTAGCACGTGTTGGCAACAAATATTTGGCAGAAACCGAACCTTGGAAATTAATCAAAACAGACGAAAACCAAGTAAAAACAATTTTGAATATTTGTTTGCAAATTTCGGCAAATTTGGCAATTCTTTCTGAGCCATTTATTCCTTTTTCGTCAAAAAGCTTAAAAGAAATGTTGAATTTAAGCAATTCAACTTGGGATGATGCCGGACGGATAGACATTTTGCCGGTTGGTCATTTGCTTGGCGAAGGAAAACTAATGTTTGCAAAAATAGAAGATGCCGAAATAGAAGCTCAAATTCAAAAACTATTGAATACCAAGAAATCCAATGAGTTGAGCACTGCAAAAGCTGAACCTTCAAAACACAATATCAGTTTTGAAGACTTTCAAAAAATGGATATTAGAATAGGCAAAATATTGGAGGCTGAAAAACTTCCAAAGACGAAAAAACTTTTAAAACTTCTGGTGGATACCGGAATCGACAAACGCACAGTAGTTTCGGGCATTGCTGAATATTTTAAACCCGAAGAAATTATTGGCAAGCAAGTAAGTATTTTAGTAAACTTGGCTCCGCGCGAAATTAAAGGAATCCTATCGCAAGGTATGATTTTAATGACCGAAAACGCTGATGGCGAACTCGTTTTTGTTGCGCCTACTAAAACCGTAAACAACGGTTCGGCGGTAAGTTAGTTATTCAAAGAATGGCAGTTAGCATTATTGATACGATGACTTGAAGTCGTCGTGCAGTTAGCATTATTGATACGATGACTCGAAGTCATCGTATCAATTACTACTCTCAAAACTTTTCAAAATCACTGTCGTGTATATTCAAATCAATTTTGAACTTGTCTTTTGGTTTGTTGTTAGCAAATACATTACCTCTTGCCGTATTTGTATTTTCTAATATTTTAGTTTTGCTCAATAGTTCATCGTTTATTTTAAAAATACCTACCAAGTTTTTGAGCATTGCTGCTTGCGAAGCCAATTCTTCGGCATTGCTGGCAAGTTCCTCTGACGATGCGGCTTGTTGCTGAACGGTAGAGTTGAGGTCGTTCATGGCATTGGCTATTTGGTTGGCACCTGAATTTTGCTCGTAGCTTGCCGCTGCTATTTCTTGCACCAGATTGGTAGTGCGGTGAATATCAGGAACTACTTTTGATAGCAGTGTGCCCGAGTCTTTTGATATTTCCACGCTTCGCTTGGTTACTGCACCTATTTCTTTGGCGGCGGCTTGTGTATTTTCGGCAAGCTTACGTATTTCTGACGCAACCACAGCAAAACTTTTGCCATGTGTTCCGGCGCGCGCTGCTTCTATTGCAGCATTGATGGCAAGCATATCGGTTTTTTCGGCTATATAGTTTATTATTCCTACTTTTTCGGCAATATCGAGCATTGCTTTAACCGTAATTTCTACCGTTTGGCTTGCTTCCATAATGTCTTCCGATGCTTTTACGGCTATGCGTTCTGTTTGTTGTGCATTGTCGGAGTTTTGCTGTATGTTGGCGTTCATTTCTTCTATCGATGAGGTAACTTGCTCAAGCGATGCAGCTTGCTGCGAAGTTCCTTGCGAAAGCAAGATGGACGCATTGCGCATTTGCGAGCTTGCTATTGCTATATTTTCCGAACCTTGTAAGATGCTGGTAATGATGTTACTCAATTTTTCTATCATCTCCAAAAGCGCAATCATTAGTTCGTCATTTTCTGAGCGTTTTTCTAGTTTTACGGTCAAATCGCCTTTGGCTATTTGTCTTGTTTTTTCTATAATTTCTTTGTTTACATTTATGAGTATGTTCAAATCTTGGGTTAATTTTAGCCAAGAGCCTTTGTAATTGTCATTTTGAACTATTTCGGGTGTTTCGCCCAACGATAATTTGGCAATGGTGGTTTGGGTTTGTGTGAGTGGTTTTGAAATGTGAAGTGCCAAATCATTTAAGCCGCTAAGTATTTCTTTGAATGAGCCTTCGTACAACTTTTCGTCGAATTGTGTGGTTTCTATTTCTCCATTTTTTGTATTAACAATAAAAATAGTGAGCGAGTTGAGTATTTCACCTATTTTGGTTATCAGTGCATTGATGTTGTTTTTGATGGTATTGAAGTCGCCGTAATACTCATCGGTAATGAATGCGGGCATTTCGCCTTTCGAGATTTTGTCCATATAAATAGCCGAAACTTGCAAGGGATTGATAATAGCATCGAGGGTAGAATTGATACCCCACACTAAATTATACCAATCGCCTTTGTATTTGTTGGCATCTACACGTGCTGTTAAGTTGCCCTTAACGGCGGCTGTGGTCAGATTTTGTACATCGCCGGTTACTGCTTTTAAGTTTTGGCGTACCGTTTCGATGGTTTGGTTTATCGAAATCATTTTTCCTGGAAATTCTTCTATGCTTGCACTAAAGTTTCCATTGCCAAATTCCAAAACACAGTCTAATGCTTTTTTTGTTGTAATAATGTGGTTTTGAACCATTTTGTTCAGGCTTTTGCTTATAATTGCATAAGCTCCTTCAAACTTTGTCGATCCTATCATGTAATCTATCTCACCTTTATTGTGCATGCTCGACATTTGCACCAATTCCGTTAAGAGCAGATTCAGTGTGTCGATAGTGGCATTGAGGCTGTTTTTTATTAAATTAAATTCGCCTTTGTATTCATCGGTTATTTTGCGAGGTATTTTACCTTTCGAAATGTTTTCGATGTATTCCGACGAAACAATTAAGGGTGCCGTTAAGGCATCGAGCGTAGCATTGATTCCGTTAATTACTGGGTGAAAATCGCGATGAATATGCTCGGTAGAGCCTCTTTGCTTTAAATTGCCATTGAGTGCAGCATCGGTCAGGCTTTGGGTTTGTTCTATGATGTTGTTTATAATTTTAGAAATGTCTTTGCTTATAAAAATGATGAATATAATCAAAAGTACAATCGAAATTAAAAAGATAACCAGCAGATAGTTTTGCATTACTGTTACAGGTGCATTTATCTTTTCTAAAGGAATACTCACGCCAACAGACCAATATTGGTCAGATTTTCCAATTCTCAATGGATATAAGAAAACTTGAAATTCTTCGTTTGTTTCTGGATTTAGGGTGGCATAGCTATAGAACTTACCGGTTTTAATTTTTTCGGTAATGTTGTGTTCTTTTTCTATTTCGGGAGCTATTTCTGAATATAGTTTGCCTATTCTGTCTTTCTTTGGGTGGCATACAAACGCACCATTGCTCGAAAGTACCGCTAAATAACCAGTTTCGTAAGGGTGAACGGTGTCGATAATATTCTGCAATTCGTTGAGCAAAATATCCACAGTGGTTACTCCCATAAATTTACCTTTTGAAAGAATGGGTACTGAAACAGTGGTCATAAATAGTTCTTTCCCTCCAGCTATATATTTGTAAGGATTTACAATCACTTCGCGTTTGGTGCGTTTGGGTATAAGATACCAATCGGCGACACCTTCTTTTTCATAGTCTTTTACAGGTTCTATTTTTATTTCGCCTTTGGTATTTTTAAAAGCATAAGGAATAAATCGACCGCTCGAATCGCTGTGTGGAGTATTTACAAACTCCTTGTCTCTACCATCAAAGGCATTCGGCTCCCAACAAGTACACATACCAAAGTAAGCTTCGTTTTTGGGCAGCACACTGCTTAATAGATTTTCTACGTAGTGTCGTCGTGCATTTTGGTCTATATAATTAATGGCTTCGAGGGTTTGCGACATGTTTCTTGCCGTTTCCATTGCTATTTCTAGCTGTGCATCTATTTCGTTGGCATACCGGTAAGCTAAGTTTTGGGCATTTTCCATAGCTGCCTCTTTTTGCATCTTTGCACCATACTGCCTAATGAATACTAAAATCGAAATAATTGCTAATATATTCACAGCCAATATCATCACCATAATGCGAGTCCCTATTTTCATGTTATTGAAAATCTCTTTTAATCTATTCTTTCTTTTTGTTTTCATAGTTATTTTTTGCAGCTAACTGGTTTTTCTTTTTTTTTGCTTCAATAAGTGCTATTATTCTTGCAACAATGAATAATTTTGAATTTAAATTACTTAATAAATGAATTTTATGATTAAGATTTATTTTTAAATTATTGATTAGAAATATGGCGGCAATTTACAATTTTTAATATTAAATTACAAAAAAAACTTAGTTTTTTTTGTTTTCTATTTACTCTATTTTTTGCGAAAGTGCAAAATACACTTATTTTGTTTTTTCGCAACACCTTTATAATCTAGTGCTATTAGGTACATGAGTAACAAATTAAAATTACTTTATGCTATTTAGTGTGTTTTTTTAGCCAATTTTGCCAAAGTCAAAAACTTGGGCTTTAGCTTTGCATTGTTCTTAGCTATTGATACGATGACTTGGAGTCACCTGTATCAATCAGCCAGCATTAGTCATTAAAAAAAGACTTCTTTTTTATTTCCCTTCCACTATTGCTATTTCTTCATCGGTCAATTCATACAATTTATACACCATTTTATCTATCTCTGTTTCTAATTTTTTGGTGTCAGCTTGTGGGTTTTCTTTTTTCAGGGTTAAGATTTTTTCTACTTTTTTGATAAATGGTGCTTGGGCTTTTTTTGAAATTTCAGGAATTAAGAAATTTCTAAAATCCTCTAAACTTAAAGCAGGAAAATCATCTCTTTGACTGCTTGTATTTAACTTTATGATAAGAAATGAATAAAGTTTACAATTTAGTATTGAAAGTAAATAAAAATATGAAAATCTGGTTTCGTCCAAATTATAAATTGCATACAAATTCTTCTTAAAGGCAAATTCAATATCAACATAATTAAATTGTAACCTAAATTGACGTGAAATAAGCTGCCTGCCTAAGATTTTTTTTGATTTGAATAAGGCAATCTCTTTATTCTCTTTTAATAAATTATAATCAACATAAGGTAGTTTTAAATCTTTTTTTGTTTCGTACCTATATATTTGTCCTGTAAACCAATGTATTGTATTTTGTGATGGTGAATTTGAAAGTTCTTTTTCTTTGGGGGGCAAAGTTCCTCGTTGTATCAAGGATATTTCGCCTAATTTTACTGTATTTTTTTTGTATTTTGGTAAAATTGTTATAATATCCTCATCCAGAAAAATAGTTTTATTCTCTTCATTAATCCAATGATTTATGTTAATTTCTTTTAATTTAAAATCTATTCCGAACTTATTTTTATGATGAAACTTATAATATTGGATATGTTGATTGTCTAATGAATTTAAAATAAGAATTAATGTATCCACATACACGTCAAAAATATCATAAGGCAACTGAATTATTTGATTTATTAACTTTTGTGATAATAAAAAATTTCTAAGTTCAATAAAATTATTGCCAGCCAGCCAGGTACTGGGAATAATTAAACTGATATTTTTACAAGTATTCTTTGAAATCCTATTTCCTAATTCTATAAATGCAACATAGGTATTATTATTTTTTTTAATT
>JAIFNL010000226.1 GCA_020047755.1 Bacteroidota bacterium | reverse complement strand
TAGGGAAGCTTCCAAATCGATTTTTGCAATGTAAAAAGGGCTTAGGGAAGCTTCCAAATCGATTTTTGCAATGTAAAAAGGGCTTAGGGAAGCTTCCAAATCGATTTTTGCAATGTAAAAAGGGCTTAGGGACGTTGCCAAATCGATTTTTGCAATGTAAAAAGGGCTTAGGGAAGCTTCCAAATCGATTTTTGCAATGTAAAAAGGGCTGAGGGAAGCTTCCAAATTAGATAAATTGAGCCATTTAATGAAAAAAATTATTCACCACAAAGGCACAAAGAAGTTCACAAAGAACACAAAGGTGGTTAATTCTTTGTATTCTTTATGGTAAAATATTGATTTTCAATTTGCAACAAGTCTATTAACGATTAAGGTTTAACAATTTAACAATTCATAACTAATAAGATTTTCTGAATATGGAAACAGCGTTAGAAAATTTGGAAATACTCGAAAAATATGCCAAATTAAACACACAAGGCATAGATAAAGTATTTGAAAATTCGATAAATAAACTTTACCAACGCGAAAAAAATAAGTTATTGGCGTTGGTTGCAAAGTTAAATGAACAACTGCTTGAATTTGAGATACGTTATCAAAAACTAAGCGTAGATTTTTATGAACAATATGAAGCGGGGAATTTAAGCGACGATATAGATTATGTAGAATGGTCAGCTACATACGAAATGTTTCAAAAGGCGCAACAAAAACTCAACATCTTATTAAACAAATGAATCTGCGAATACAAAAATATACAAACCATTGAAGAATTATACAATAATGATATTTAACTATTAACGATTAAGTATGTTTTCATAAATAGTTACTATTATTCATAATATAAAGCACTAAAAGTGCGAAATAAATTAGCGTAGGGCAAAGCCCTACGAAATTAAGTAACCGGCAAAATAAAAGCTCTGAAAGAGCGTAATAGCGCGCCCTTTCAGGGCTTAATCGTTTTTAGTAAATTTTGTCGTAGGGCTGCGCCCTACGCTACTATATTTCGCTCTTTCAGAGCTTTTTATAAGTAATTTATTTTGTTTTGAATATAATATAAACTAATTTTAATCATTTACTTAAGGTTTAACAATTCAACAATTTAACAATAGAATTATAAAATGGTATATATTTCTCCATCTATATTATCAGCCGACTTGTTGGCTTTAAAAGAACAAGTTCTTGCAGCCGAGCAGGGAGCGGATTTTATACACATCGATGTTATGGACGGTCATTTTGTGCCTAACTTAACCTTTGGTGCTAACATGGTAAAGGCACTCAAAAGCTTTACTTCCATTCCTTTAGATGTGCATTTGATGATTGAAAAGCCCGAACTTTCCATAGCACAATACATCGAGGCGGGTGCCGATATTGTAACCGTGCATCAGGAAGCGTGCACTCATTTGCACCGAACCTTGCAAACTATTAAGCAGTTAGGCGCAAAAGCTGGCGTTTCGCTAAACCCTGCAACGCCTGTAAGTACTTTGGAGCACGTGATGGACGTAGTAGATTTGATTCTAATTATGACTGTAAACCCTGGCTTTGGTGGACAAACATTTATTCAAAGCGGTTTAGAAAAAATAAAGCAAGCCAAGCAACTCATCGTTAAAACCGGACGCTCCATTTTATTGGAAGTTGATGGCGGAATTACCAGTCAAACAGCACCTTTGGTTGTTGCTGCCGGAGCTGATACACTTGTTGCAGGCAATGCCATTTTTGCACAAAAAGACATTCCAAAAGCCATTCAACTTATTAGAGACAGTATTATTTAGTGTTTGAAAGAAAACGCAACTTTTCACGTTATTTTGAAATATTAAAATCGTCATTTACAAGGGTAAACTGCCTTTTTGAAATTTCACAATGCCTTAAATCTGCTGTTTTCTGTTGAAAAATTATCAATTAACAATTAATTGATTGTTTTTATAAATTAAATATATCATAAGCAAAGCCGCCAAAACGCTAACAATAACATTGGTGGCAGCCAATAAATAATGCTGCATTTTGATTAATTGAAAAGTTTCGTAGCTAAAAGTAGAAAATGTACTAAATCCACCACAAAAGCCAGTTGCAAACAACAATCGAAAATTGGTACTTGTATAAAACTCGCGCGAAAAAGAAAACATCAATATCGCTAATATAGCTGTTGCCAACAAGTTAGAAACAAAAGTAGCATAAGGATTTATCTGCGAAAAATTGCTTGCGACTAATTTTGAAACACCGTAGCGCGATACGCTCCCTAATCCTCCGCCCACAAAAACCAAAAGCCAATTCATTGTTTATTTGTTCTGAATTAATTGTTAAATTGTTTCATTTTCATTCTTCATTTTTTATTCGTATCTAAGTGCTTCGATAGGGTCGAGTTTAGAGGCTTTGATAGCAGGAAGCAAGCCCGAAAGCAAACCAACAACAAAAGTAACAATTACCGCCATAATAATCCAGCCCCAAGGAGTAATAAATTCACTACCTACGCCTTTGCCAACCAAATTGCCCATAATAATGCCTAAAATGATACCCACAAAGCCACCCAATTGACCAATAATAATAGATTCGAAAAGGAATTGTTGCTTAATAGTAGCTGAATTTGCGCCAATCGCTTTACGAGTACCAATCTCGCGCGTGCGCTCCGAAACAGATACTAACATGATATTCATCAAGCCCACAGCAGCACCAAACAAAGTAATGATGCCAATAATAGTAGCCGCAAGCGACACAAAACTAAGGTTTTGTATCAACATTTGCGCTAAACTGTCGCTTTTTGAAATATTAAAATCGCTCTCATCGGCAATCTCCAAGCCTCTTACTAGCCTAAAGAAACCTTCTGCTTCGCTAATTGCGGCATCGAGTGTGGTATTGGGGTTGGGTAATACACTGATTCTAAACGATAAATCGGGGCGAGAAAAGTATTGGCGTGCATTGGTTACCGGAATGTAAACCGTTTTATCGCTGCTTGGTCCCATAGACGTGCCGCGTTCTTTCAGTACACCTATTACCTTGTATTTTCCGTTGCCAATGCTTACTATTTTGTTGATAGGGTCTTCATTGTCTTTGAAAAGTGTTTTGGCTAAATCACTTCCTATCAATGCAAAACCTCTTCCGTTATCAACTTCAAGTTGTGTAAAGTTTCTACCTATATTTACTTCATCGCCCGAAGTAGATAGGTAATTTTCGTCGCAACCCAAAACTCTAATGTTTGGGTCGGTTTTTACCGATTTATATTTAGCCGTTGCATTTCCGGTGGCTTGCATGGTAACGGAAATAACAGCAGGAAACTCAAATTCATTTTTAAAGCGCATCGCTTGTCGATACGATATAGAGTTGTGGTTTTTAGCTTTGTAGCGTTTTTCTCCTATTTGCACACGCATACCACGATTTTCGATGGCAAAGGAATTAGCTCCCATGCGTGTAAACTCGCTAGTTATAGAACTTTCGATGGCAGCTACGGCAGTTAAAATCCCTACTAATGCCATAATTCCTATGGCAATAATCAAAATGGTTAATGACGAACGCAACACATTGGAACGTATGGCATTAAACGCAATTTTTAAGTTTTCGACAAACAAACTATTTATTTTCATACTTTGCATAATTATGAATTATAAATTATGAATTATGATTTGTAATTCATAATTAATTTGATGAGCGTAAATTGGTTTGGTAGGGAGGTTTTGGTAATTGATAATTGATAATTAAAAATTGATACGATGACTTGAAGTCATCGTATCAATAAATTGGTAGCGTAACAAAAAGAAATTAGTTTCTGTTTAAACAGTTTAGGTCATCAAAAGCAATCATAAGTCTTTCAACCATTGCAACTTCGGCTTCGCGCAACCATTTGCGTGGGTCGTAGTATTTTTTGTTGGGTTGGTCATCGCCTTTAGGGTTTCCTATTTGTCCTTGCAAGTAGTCGTGGTTTTTGGCTTCAAACTTACGAACGCCGTCCCAATATGCCCATTGCGTATCGGTATCAATGTTCATTTTGATAACACCGTAGCTAATTGCCTCTCTAATTTCGTGTTGAGCCGAGCCAGAACCACCATGGAAAACAAAGTTTACAGGGTTTGTGCCTAAATTATGTTTTTGAGAAATGAATTTCTGCGAGTTGTCAAGAATTTTGGGTGTTAGCACCACGTTTCCGGGTTTGTAAACGCCGTGTACGTTACCAAAAGAAGCAGCGATAGTAAAGTTAGGACTTACTGCGCTTAAACGCTCGAAAGCATAATTAACATCTTCGGGCTGTGTATAAAGAGCTGAGTTATCAACGTTTGAGTTGTCCACACCGTCTTCTTCACCACCAGTGATTCCAAGTTCTATTTCGAGTGTCATTCCTATTTTCGACATTCTTTTTAAGTATTCAACACAAATATCGATGTTTTCAGCCAATGGTTCTTCCGAAAGGTCAAGCATGTGCGAGCTGAAAAGAGGTTTTCCGGTTTCGGCAAAATGTTTTTCGCCAGCAGTAAGCAAACCGTCTATCCAAGGAAGAAGTTTTTTAGCAGCGTGGTCGGTATGTAAAATAACCGGAACGCCATACAATTCAGCCATTTCCCATACGTGCTTAGCACCCGAAACAGCACCAGCAATAGCCGCCTTTTCGCCTTCGTTCGAAATTGCTTTTCCGGCATAAAATGAAGCACCACCATTTGAGAATTGAATCATAACTGGTGAGTTTGCTTTTTTAGCCGCTTCTAATACTGCATTTACCGAGCCAGTGCTAACTACGTTTACTGCCGGAATAGCAAAGTTATTTGCTTTTGCAAATGCAAATAATTTGTTTAAATCGTCTCCGGTTACAACGCCGGCTTTTACTACATCTAATAAGTTTGCCATAAGATTGTTTGTTTTTTTTGAATTTATTTATTAAAGCTTTGGCTTTTATATTTTTATATCCATTATTTGCTTCATTTTATCAAAACACAAAACAAATAACCAGCTCAAAGAGCTTAGAATTTCTTTTCATGCAAATTTAGATATTATCTATGTATTTTCGGTATTTTTTTCTTTTTTTTAACATAAAAATAATGAAATTAATTTCGTTATTTACAATAGGTTTGCTCCGACCCTATTGTTGTGTCTATAAATGAATGTGTTATGAGTATTTAGTTGGAAATAGTGTGTATTGGTCGATGGTTTTATTCTACATTTTTAGTAAAGTCAATCCATAGTTTGGTTAACTGTCCATCTTC
>JAIFNL010000215.1:981-6744 GCA_020047755.1 Bacteroidota bacterium | reverse complement strand
TGCCTATGAGCAACAAGGCTAAAAAAGTAAATAAAAATTTGTTCATAATTTAAAGTTTTTAATGTTTGTATTAAATATTTCAATGAAGAATTAAGAATGAAAAATGAAAAGTTCTTAATTTTAAATTCCTAATTCTTAATTAATTAAATCTATTCTTCTCCGTTAGGAAAGATTTGTATTTTTGTAGGAACAGAACGGTTTCCAAATTCATCGAGGGTATAAACAGTTACTGTGTAGGCTTTGATTTCCAAATTATTCAAAACGGCTGTGTTTACCATTGTTTCAAACATTAAACTGTCATCTTGAAAGTCAATGAGTATTTTTTTTGCAATTGAACCTTGAGGATTATCCCAATTCAACGTAGCCGTTTTTAGCCCCTCGATAGCTGTTAGATTTGTGATTCGTGGAGAATAGATTTTTACCTGCTCCAAGTATTTTGAATAGTTATCTTCCATCTTTTCGCATGAAAATGCAGAAAAAAGAAGAATTACAATGAATGTGAATTTTAATTTCATACTGTTAGAAATTTGAATGCTATTTATTTTATCGTTACATTATCCAATCCATAAAGCGTTATTTCCGAACCGTAAACATTGGTTTCACTTCCATAACCCGAAGTGATACTAAATTTTAGATATCGAAAAGCGGAGGAAGTTTCATCTAATTCAAATTCGTGTCCGTTAATAGCTTCTTGAATTTTAGCTACGGGTACATTTCCATCAGCATCTCTAGGGTCGCCAATGTCGAAACTCCCTAAAAGCAACCACTCAAGCTTATCGTTACTGGCATACAAGTCNNATTCATAAGCTCTTTGCCAAACTACAAATCGATTGAGCAAAATACTTTTGTTTAAATCAATCACAATATTGAGCGGGAAATTCAAAATCCCTCCGTTGTCGTCTCGATTTATAATAAAATAGCTGTTGTCAGTCGAATTGTCTTTCGTGTCGATTATATTATCCCAAAAATTAACAGTTAAGCCTTCCCATTTATCGCCATCAACGGAAAGATTAGAAACTAAAGACCAAGTATTTTTAGCAATTTCTTGTTCAAAAATCGGTTTTACTCTGGCATTAAACTCTTTTGTTGTTTTGTTTCCGTTAAAATCTTCTACCATTACCGAACAATCATAAAATACGGAATCCAATCCACGAATTGTTTTTGATTCATTCGCATAACTTGAAGATAATATTCTGAGCTTCTCCTCCACACCATTGTTATAATATAAGTACACAAAAACTGTTTTCTCCGAAGGGTTTTGCCATTTTACTTTCACACTACCCAAATAAGGTTCCACAGTAATACTTTCTTTTACCAGATGAATAAAAGAAATTAAAGGAGTAACTGAAACTTCTACAGGTTCGGATTTATTATTGCTTCGGTCAACTACATATATTTTAACAGTATGAGCTTGGGTATCGTTAAACCCATCTATTTCGATAGTGTTTACATATCTGCTCGAAGATTTAAACACTTGCTCACCCAAAGAGTTGATGTATTCGGCACGAACATACAAAATATCGTTATCGCCAGGCAAAGTATAGCTCAATTTTGCACCGCCATTTAAAGCTTCAACTGCTACATTGCTTACACTACCTGGCGGGGTAATATCTGAATCATTTTCACCGCATGAAAACAGTAGAAAAAACGAAGAAAAGACAATCAGCAAAGCAAAGGCTTTTATTTTATTTATTGAATTCATATTTTTTATTTTTTTATTTTACGAAAGAAAACTTACCAACCCGGATTTTGAACTAAATTTGAATTAATAATCATTTCATCTAATTTAATTGGGAATAAATAATCGCGTGGAGTAATGAACGAACGCTGTCCGACAGATTTAACGGTATAAAATTTATTAATCGCACTTTCGTCAACACTCCAGCCGGTTACTGGTTTATTGAAATATTCATTCGCCAATTTCCAACGTTTAATATCATAATTTCGCTGTCCTTCGAAGCAAAGTTCTATCATTCGCTCTTGATGAATAATTTCGCGTAAGCCCACTTGTGAGGTATGTTTATTTGCCGTTTTAGCATTAACACTTGTCCAAGCCTCTTCTACTGTTGGTACACCCGAGCGCTGTCTTACTAAGTTCAAAGCCTGGTAAATATCTGATGAAGGTCCTGAAAACTCATTCAAAGCTTCGGCATACATCAAATACAAATCAGCTAAACGAATAATGGGCCAGGCGTAAGTTCTCAATTTAGTGTAAGCATCGCCTTCTGATTCAGGATGACAGATTTTTTTCAAAACGTAACCTGTAATCACATAATCGTTCGTATTTGCTCTTCGCCCATGCTCTTCGCCTTTTCTCATTTTCAAATTCCACAATTCGCCCCAAGTTCTGTTTTTTCCACGATCGAAACCTATAGATGCATAAAAACGAGCTTCTCTGTTGAGATGTAACTTTGCTGTTACTTCACCAGCCTGCGCATGGTATTTTTCAGAATCGGGAACAATTCCAATTCCATAGCGTGAGGCATAAGGAAACGAAAGGTCTTCATCAATTGGTAAGCCATTGGCTGTGTAGAAAGTTTCAGCAATTTCGAGCGTTGGCGAAACCCATTGCCATGCAGCAGCGGCTGGCATAGTAGGTTTTATCATCATAGCGGCAGCTTGCAAAGTCCACCATTCGCCATTGTCCACTGGGCTCGAATTTCCCCAAATAAGTTCTCTGTTCCATTTTTCGGTAAACATATAGCGATAATTGTACAAAGCTTTAACTTCGTCTTGCTTATAGTTTAATGAATCGAAACTTGGAACAACATCAGTATATTCGTACAAAGAAAGTCCTTGTTGTTCTGCCAAATCGATGGCTTCTTTTGCAGCATCGGCAGCAAGTTTCCATTTTTGAGCATCATAAACGGTATTGAAAAGTTTATTACCCTCTTTATCAACAAAAGATTCATAATATTCTGAATTGCCATTAAATAAAGGACTTGCCGAAAACAATAAAACTCTAGCTTTGATGGAAGCAGCGATTAATCTATCAACTCTACCCAAATCATTGCCCGAAGAGATTCTATCAGGTAAATTGGGCATGGCTTTATCTATGGTTGAAACAATATAATCAAATACTTCATCTACTTTTCGGCGTTTTACACGAACTTCCTCTACTGAAGCCGAAATGGGTAAATTCACATCAATAATAGGAATAGGTCCGTATTGAGTAAGCAAAAGAAAATGATAATACGCTTTCAAGAACGTAACTTCTGCTTTCCATTCTGCCTTTTCATCGGCAAGCATATCTTTTACAAGGTCAATGTTTTCGATAAAAATATTACAATCTCTAATGCCTTTGAATAAGGATTCCTGACTTCTGCCATGAGCATAATACCCTGACCAGAAACTGAGTAAAGGCTGAGTTGTATTTTGTTTTCCACGCATCAATTCAATTCCGGGCGTTTCCTGTTGAACGGGAGTTGTTAACTCATCGGAAGCAAAAGCATGAGTTGAATACACGCCATCATTTTGAGGCAGATAATGATAGCAAGTAGCTAAAGCTTTGTAAGCCGCTTCTTTTCTTTCAAAAAGTAAATCGAGTTCCTGCGTCTTATCGGGCACTATATCAAGATAATCGCCACACGACGATAATACCATGAGCAGAAAAACTATGAAAATATGTTGTTGTTTAATAAATTTCATCATTCAGTTTATTATATTGTAAACAAATTGCTAGATATTAAAGAGTAATATGAACCCCAAAATTCAAAATTCGCTGAGTTGGATAGCCTAATCCATTGCCCGCCATTTCAGGATCCCACAAATCAAATTCACTAATTGTAAACAAGTTCGTTCCGCTCACATAAAATCTGGCTGAAGCAATTTTAATTCTTTCTAAAGTTTTTGTAGAAAGAGAATAACCAAGTTCTACGGTTTTCAAACGCAAGAAACTACCATTGCGCAACCACCAAGTTGAAGGTTTTTCGTTGTTTGCTACCGACATAGTTGACATACGGGGCCAAAAAGCATAAGGATCTGGATTGTCATACGACCAGTGATTATCAGAAATAACGGTCAAAGCATTTCTTTCGTTAATGAAAGGCGCTATATCCAAAGGATTGATGTAGAATGATTCACGAGCTGCACCTTGAAAAAAGAAAGAAAAATCGAAACCTTTGTACCCAATGGAAGCTCCTGCACCATAAATAATCTCAGGAATAGTGGGGTAACCAATAGGAACCATGTCTTGATCATCAACAATACCATCTCCATTCACATCAACATACTTAATATCACCAGGTTGGTAATCTTCAGCGGGTTCAGATTTTCCAAATTGTGGTGGCGAATTTCTCAAATCTTCCTCATCTATAAACAATCGCTCAGCTACTAAGCCCCATTGTTGGTTGATGGGCTGACCTATTCTGCTCATGTATTCGTACTGATATTCAGGCTCTCCATTTGTCAATATTTCATTGGTAGAATACGTGAAATTTATTCTGGAAGTAATCCACAAATCGCTAGTTATTGAATGATTGTAATCCAATGAAGCATCTACTCCATGTGATTTTGCTTTACCAATATTACTACTAATTTGAGAACTTAAGCCCATCGTTTCGGGAGTAAATTCCCATGCCCAATAGATGTTTTTTCTATATTCGGTAAAATAATCAAGTTGAAAATTTGCTTTTTCGTACAAACCTAATTCCAACCCATAATTTGCTTTTTCGGCAATTTCCCATGTTACACCCGGATTTGGATATCTATTGATATTGTAACCAGAGTAATACGAATTAAATTCTTCACCAAAAGAATACCCTTTCGAAGCGTCGTTCAAATTCACATTCGACAGGTAGAAAAATCTATCATTGGGGTCTGAAATAGCATCGTTACCCACCAAACCATAAGTAGCTTTTAATTTTAATTGAGTAACTATATGAGAAATAGGCTCAAAAAATTTCTCATTAGAAACAGCCCAAGCTAAACCAGCCGATGGGAAAAATCCAAAACGATGCTCATCAGCAAATTTCTCCGAACCATTGTAACCAAAGTTCAATTCAATAAAATAACGACTATCGTAACCATAAGTTAAGCGACCTGAAAGACCTAAATTACGTGAAGGCAAAGTAGCGTAAGCATTTCCACCAAGGGTATTTAAGGCTTCTTTTCTGGTGAAAACCAACAAACCTCCTACATCGTGGCGTTTAGCAAAAGTTCGGTTGTATTGTGTAACAATTTCAAAATAAAAACTACTATTGGCATAATTTGCTACAATTGGGTCGTTCAAAAATTCAGTTCCTTCCTGTATTTCATACAGTTCATGTATTATTCCCGACTCAGTATCTACATCAGCCAAGCCATAATAGAAAGGAGTAAAACTACGTGAATTTTCATTAGAACTATACGTTTTTACCGAAGCCATAGCCCTCAACATTAAGCCTTTAGTAACAAAATCCAAATCTTGCTCTAATTCAAACTGAGCTAAGATGGTAGAATTAAAACGATCTTTGTAACCCATCACCATATCGGCATAAGGATTGGGCATGCTGCCATTTCCTTTATTGCCAAAAAGGGTATGATTGTAATATTGTGTAGGATCGAGCGGTTGGTAATATTTAGGGAAATTCACCGGATTGGCTTGCATTACCGAACTAAAAATAGAATTGGCATCGTTTACTGGTCCGTTGTAACGCTCAAAAAGCGAATAGAATTTTACAGCTGCACGAGTAGTTTTGGACAAGTCGATATTGATATTTGCTCTCAAATTGTAACGATCGATGTCGATATTGTTGTTGAAATTATTCAAATCGTCCACTTTCA
>JAIFNL010000215.1:0-937 GCA_020047755.1 Bacteroidota bacterium | reverse complement strand
TCATCGTACCAATCTACATTGGGGTAAAGGTAAGAATCCAAATTATTACGTGTACCTTCAATTTTCTCCTTAGAATAATACAATAACGCATTGGGATCACGCATTCTGAGCGACTCATTATACAGCTCCATATAATCTACACCTTGTAAAAACTCATTGGTTTTGGTGGGCGACGATATGGAATTTTCAATTCGGAAAGTAATTTTCGCTTTGCCTTTTTTTCCTTCTTTGGTAGTAACCAAAATAACTCCATTAGCACCTCTAGCACCATAAAGTGCGGTGGCTGTTGCGTCTTTCATAATCGAAAAACTGGCAATATTGTCGGCATCAATCCGAGCTAAATCTGAAGCAGTAACTTCCAAGCCGTCTATCAGAATCAAGGGGCTATTTTTGTAACCAAACGAGGTAACTCCACGAATAAAAAAGTCGGCATTATCAGCTCCAGGCTCTCCCGAACGCTGATAAGAAATAACTCCCGCAATCTTTCCTGCCAAAGCATTGGTTAAGTTCGATGGAGCAACTTTCAATTCCATGGGTTTAATGGTGTTAATTGAGCCAATAACGCTTTCTTTTTTCTGTTTTTGAAACGCAACAACCTGAACCTCATCGGTCATAAGCGTTGTTTCTTCCAGAATCACATTGATGACTGTTTGTTCAGCTACTGCAATCACTTGTGTAGTAAATCCAATGAAAGAGAAGCGAATAGAATCGCCCTTTGTTAAATTATTGATGGCAAATTTACCATCAAACGAGGTCATTGAGCCATTAGTAGTTCCTTGCTGTACAACGGCTACACCAGGCAAAGGCGTACCTTCAAGGTCAACCACAGTACCGGTTATTAAAATATTTTGCGCCTGCAATGGCTGCCAAATAGCCAATATTAAAAGCAAAACACCCAGTTTAAATAATTGTTTTTTCATATAAAATTTAGTTATTC
>JAIFNL010000261.1 GCA_020047755.1 Bacteroidota bacterium | reverse complement strand
GATGTAAGCACAGGAAAAGAAATAACACAAAAAGAATATTTCATAGATAGCTTAAATCACGAGAGTTACATCATTCCTATACCGGAGCTAAAAGAAAAACGCCGCAACGAATTGGAAAAGTTATTGAGTGTTTTTGACCAGAGCAATCGCACCGAAGACCATCATATTTTGAATGTGAAGGAAGAAAGTTTTCCAGAGGAATATAGAGAACTCATACGCCGCTTGCAAAAAGCAGCTCAAGAACCTCAAATACGCAAAGTTATGGATATAGAAGACGAAATTTTGGAAGAATTAGCTGAAAAAGAGCGAGAAAAAGAATACGAATTGGCTCTAAATTATAGAAACAGAAAAAACGAAAAGAGAAGAAACCGAGAAGCAAATGGAATTAATGCTTCAACGAATTAAAGAACTTGAAAACAAGCTAAATAATTTGTAACTTTGTAAAAATAAAACAACAGAATTATGCACATAGCCAACCCGATGTATAGTATAGAAGACGAAATTTTGGAAGAATTAGCTGAAAAAGAGCGAGAAAAAGAATACGAATTGGCTCAAAAAGATGTAGTTATTGAGCAACAAGGTAAAATATTGGAAGAAAAAGACAAAAAAATTGAAGAGAAAGACAAAGAATTGGAATTAATGCTTCAACGAATTAAAGAACTTGAAAACAAGCTAAACGATAAAAAGTAAAGTTATAAGCAAATGCTTAATAAACCTCTGTTCTTTTTTTTAGGACAGAGGTTTTTTATTTGGTAGTCTGGCAGTTTGCTGGTGTACCCGCTTAGCCGATATACCGCTTAGCCCTTCAAGGGTTTTAAACCATTGAAGAGCTGGCAGTTTGCTAATTGATACAGGTGGCTTCCAAGTCATCGTATCAATAACACAAGCCACCCAGTATCAATATTCTTTTATTTAATTTTATTTAAAGGTCTGCCATTGTTAGCCGAAAGCTTGCCATCTACAATTTTGTAGCTATAAGTTGCGGAAGCTTGACCCGTAGGCGTTAATGTGTAAGTGTCTTCCGAAGCTACAATTGTACCTTTGTGGCTGTACGATTCGTACTTTCCTTTTGCGGTGTACGAATAGGTATTGTTTTTATTCACTACAAAAGTAGCCATGGTTAGTTTGTCGTCTGTTTGGTAACCTTGCCAAGTGCCAATTAACTTTGCAGGTATCGGTTGCGAAGCCGAAGCAACTCCTAGGTTTTTAGCACCCGCATCTTGTAAGGCTTTTACAATTTCGGTTTTATTGGCTATTGCTCTGTTGGCATAAGTCAATACGGTTTCTTTTACTTTGTTTTCGGCGTCCACATCGGCACCTTTTTTTATCAGTAGGTTTACCAATTTTTCGTTACCCGATGCTGCCGCCAACATAAGTGCGGTTTCGCCGGTGGTGCTTTTCAAATTTACATTCGCTCCTTTTTCGATTAACAGTTCGCAATGATCCACTGCCGCTTTCCAGCCCGGATTAGTGCCTAGCTTTGCAGCGCACATCATAGCCGTCATGTCTTGCGCATGCAATACATTGGGGTCTGCACCCAGTTCGAGCAGTTTTTTTAACGTATTCTGTATTTTCTTTTTGTCTAAAGGATTAAAAGTCATAGCTATTCGTGCTAAAGGTCCTGCCCATGGCGAGTCTTTTGAAACGGCATTCACGTCGGCACCGCTTTTTACCAATAGCTCTAGCATATCATCGTTATACATTACTGCGGCATAGCAAAGGGCATTCATATACAATGAATTGTAACCATTGAGCACAACTTTCTCTTTGATTAAATATTTAGCAAAATCCAAACTATTGCTCGAAGCCGCCACTTGTATTGCATTTAAACCTTGCGAAGTAGCAAGATTAATATTGGCACCGTGTTTGATTAAAACTTTCAACCCTTCCACATTGTTGAACCTTGCGGCATCGCAAATAGCTGGCATATCGCCCGAAAATTTGGCTTTCCCCAAATGATTCACATCAACAGCGTATTTTGTAATAAAATAATCAGCCCATTCGGCATATTTAGCATTTGCCATCGCAAAATTCAAAGGCAAAGAACTTTCGGCGTTGGGACCATATTTGTTGGCACCGTATTTCATCAGCACATCTAAAATATCATGGTTTGCATGACCCATTGTTTCGGGAATCAAGCCAATGTGCACATCGTTCTGTTTTATATCTTCTACCTTTCCGCCACGTTTCAAGATTGCTTCTACCGCTTCCAAATGCTCGCCATTCACGGCATTGCGCAAAGCAGTAAGCTTGTAAATACCTACATAGTTAACATCTAACTTAGTGCTGGCATTGTTTAATATTGCCATAGTAATCGCTCTTGATTCGTCGTTTTGGCTTCCAAAAGTAGAAAGCCACAAAGCCGTTCCGTTGTTGTTAAAAGAACTGTGGTAATTAATATCAACTCCCATTTTTATGAGTTTGATAACATTGTTTACTTTCGATACTTTGGGGTTTCTGTTTACATTAGAAATTAATGCAACCAGTGGCGTAGTAGCCCACGTTTTCTCAATGCCCTCTTCTAACAATGTGATTGTTTTTACATTGATGCCTGGCGCATTGAGCAATACTTCCACTACGTTATTGTCGAGCCAATTGCCGCCGCAGGCATAGTTCAAAAGGGAAATACCTTGGTATTTGCTATTTACATTGGCACCCGATTTTATCAACGATTTTAATAACTCCACATCAGCTTTTTCTACGGCTTCGAATATGGGAGGCTTTACTTCGGTTGTTTGGGCTAATGAAGCAATAGCCCAAAGGGATAAGAAAAGAAGTACAATACTGTTTTTAATGTTTTTCATATTTTGAATTAATGTTATAAATTGTATTTGAAGCTCCAAAATTAATCAAAAAAAAATTAATTACTCTGGATATTGATTTTAATATTTCAAAAAAAAAGGATTTTTAAAGTTAAGTAATTCTCTTTGATTAGTTTATACTTTAGCTTTGTGTTCTTTGTGATTATTCTTTGTGTTCTTTGTGGTTCTAATTATCTGGTTTACTACAAAGTACACAAAGAAAAAAAGATTTATGGCGAACTATAAATATAAATTAATTTCAATCTTTTAATTAAGAATAAAAGAAAGAACTAAGACGAGTCAAACAACCATACTACTTAATATAAAACTTATTTTCGTTAAAATTATTATATTTATTAAGGGTTAAATTGTTATTTTAAGTAAATACCAGTAGCCTAAACCTAACAGGTTTCTTAATTCTGACAATTTTTACTACTAACTCCTAATTCCAAATTCAACTATTTAAAAGAATTGTTTTTGTGGTTTTAAATGTGTATCTTTGCTACGATTTTTTTTTCAAAATTACGTTGTAACTTATTCACTACTATTGCCTTTTATTTTTTTTGAATTAAAGTTCATGCAGGCTTTGTGTTAAGCGGTGTATGAACGGTGATATATTAATCAGTTGAATAATATAGAAATAGAATAATTTTGATAATTCATAGAAACTAAATAAAACGTTATGAAGTACGTATTGCTTACGCTAGTGATGATAGCTAGCGGCACTTATATTAACCTGTTTGCACAAAATTTGCCTATTGCCGAAGAAGGGAAAATAAACAAATTGAAGCAGGAAATACAGCAGATAGATGCTGCAACAAATCAGGCAAAATTAGCCGAACTTAAAAGCAAAATAGCTTTTATTTATTGGGAAAATAATAGCTACGATTTAGCTATTTCTAACTTTGGCGATGCGCTTAAAATTAATAATAAACTCGACAATAAAAATGCACAAGCCAAAATAAACGGTTACTTGGGTGCAATTTATTTCGACAAAGGCGACTATAAAACGGCTCTCGATTATTTTCAAGATGCCCAAAAAGAATTGAAACGTAGCAACAACAAATACGAGCAAGCTACTGTTTCGCTCAACATTGCGCAAACTTACGTAGAACTCAAACAATACGAAAAAGCGCTTAAAAATTTAGAAAACTCGGAAGAGTTAGCCAGCGAACTGTACAACATCAACTTGCTAAAATCAATAACATTAGAGTTTGTAGAAATTTACAAACGCAAAGGCGACCTCGAAAAGCAAGCCGAGTATTATCAAAAATACCAAACTTACGACAAGCATATCCGTAACGAAACGGCTAAAGATGAGCTAAATAAATCGAAAAGCCAAATAGATAGTATGCGCTCTGAAAAAGATAGAACCTTGCGCGTGCTGCATTACTCGCAACAAGAAATACATGAGCAAGACTCCTTGATTGCATTGAAATCCGACTCGCTAACCATTGCCATGAAAGTAGCAAAATCGCAAGAATTGCAAATTAAACTCAACGACTTAAAGATTAAACAACAAAAAACTGCATCGGATAAAAACAGGCTTTTGATTGTTTTTTTATTGAGCACATTTATAGGTACTTCGGCTTTGGTTGTCCTACTTTTTATTATGAATAGGCGAAAACAAAAGACAAACAAACTGTTGGCTGCTAAAAATACTCAAATAAAAAGCCAAGCAGAAATATTATCGTCGCAAAATTTAGAACTACGAAAACTTTCCATTGTGGCAGCTAAAACCGACAATGCAATTTTGATTATGGATTCAAAAGGAAATTTTGAATGGGTTAATGAAAGCTTTACCCGCATTTTTGGTAAAACTTTCAACGAATTAGTTATTTCTACGCCCAATATTATAGGACCCAATACGCCTGCTAGAGTTGTGCAAATTATTCATCATTGCATCGAACAAAAAGAAACTGTTTTTTACGACCTTCACGTAACTACTGCCAAAAATAAAGACCTGACAGTACACGTTACGCTTACTCCCATACTTAGCAAAAACAATGAAATAGAGAAACTTGTGGCTATTGATGCCGACATTACCGACATTTTGAAAGCAAACCTACAAATAGAAAAGCAAAACGAAATACTCGAATTGCAAAACCAGCACATCAAAAGTAGCATTCAATATGCAAAAAATATACAAACCGCTAGTTTGCCCAATTTAGTGAAGTTTCATAAGCATTTCGATTCTTTTCTAATTTACAAACCCAAAGATATTGTTTCGGGCGATTTTTATTGGCTTACAAATTTAAGCGACGATTCAAATGATTGCAATCGCTTCATTATTACAATAGTAGATTGCACCGGACACGGAGTCCCGGGAGCATTCATGTCGCTTATAGGCATTCAGTTGCTCAATGAAATTACAATCGAAAAAAAGAATCAAAATCCGGCAGAAATTATTCATTTGCTCGACCAGAAAATTATTACCTCGTTGAGTCAAAAAACAAGCGAAAATAACGACGGAATGGATTTAGCTATGATTTGGGTCGAAATAACAGATTCAAAGAAAGTTAAACTAATTTTCGCAGGCGCAAAAAGACCTCTTTATGTTTATAAAAGCCAAACCCAACGGCTCGAAACCATTAGAGGTAGTCGCCGTTCGGTGGGTGGCATAAAAAAAACTACACAAGAAGCTGCTTTTGAGCAAAATACATTAGAACTGACTACTGGCGATTGTATTTATCTTACTTCCGATGGACTTACCGACCAACCTAATCCTCAGCGCATTAGGTTTGGAAGCACTCAATTGGTGCAACTCTTGCAGCAAATAGCTCAAGACCCTATGGAGCTGCAAAAGCAGAAAATACTTAATGCTTACCATGCGCACACGCTCGATACGCCTCAGCGCGATGACATTACAATGATGGCAATTCGATTTTGAACAGGAATGAGGATAAAACAAAATAGTTCTCACTTTCGCAAGAACTATTTGTTCAGTTAATATCTAGGTTTTTAAATTAAGTACCTTTCTAATCAATAATGTAATTTCTGTGTCATGTTAATGTGTGCAAAATTACGTAATTTAAAGTATTCTACAATTAAATTACTATATTCGGCACAATTCTGTCTATGAATCGATGTTTTTTGTCTATAAAAGGTAATTATTGTTTTTATAAAATTAGTTTGTATGACCGATAAAGATTTTTTAACTCTTATTGTATTTATTGTGGTTTTGCATTTTATTATAGGAATTGGCTTTCTTGTTTATCGAATTTTTTATTCGAAAAAGAAGTGATTGTTTTTCTTGCATAGGGTTTGAAAGAAAACAGTACATTTAAGGCGTTTTGAAATTTAAAAATGACGCAAAAGATACGTTTTTTTCAGGTTCTACATACGCAATACTTTGTTGCCAATAGCACACCAAAGGCATTTTTGCGGCTTGCAATATTCGTTGTAAAGTTGCAAAAATGCTTGCGATTGTTGTGCATTAGTTATCGAAACATTCAAATTGCGCCATTGGCTTATTATTTTGTTTTCTTCGGGTTTTATGTTTTCGAGCAATTGCAGAGCAAAATCTTCTACTTTCGCTTGTTTTTGTTTTTTTCCGTACAAAAACAAAAATGGAATTATTGAATTGATAATCAACAAATCAATAGAACTTTTGCCAAACGATTTGTTTTTCTTTTCGGAAAGTTTGCCAAAAGTATAATGAGTGAGCCAGTACTCCGAAACTTGCAAATCAAACAAGTTTTCGAGTTCTTTGAGGCTTTTCATTTCTACAATTTGCGACAAAAGCGACTGACTATCATGTATTAAGCGTGCCAGTTGGCTAATACGAATAGTAGGAAAATTGACAGGACGCAGCCGCAAGAATTTCCACAAGTAACTTTCGATGGGAGTTAGCTCGTATTTTTTTTGCAAAAAAGCGTATTCTTTTTGCAAATTGAGGTAATATTCATCGTCTATTTGCTTGTCGGTAAGCATTCCTGCTTGTCCAAACAAAAGTGCTTCGAGTGCAAAAAGATTGTTTTTGTGCTTTGCTAATATTCTCTGTGGCAAAGACTTTGCGAGCATCTCAAATGCGTAATTATTTAGATTGAATCCAAAACTTCGGCTCAAAAAAATATAAAAGCATTCGTTCCAATCATTTTTTGTGCTTTCCAATAGATTTTCAACAAGTTGGGTTTTTTGTTCTAGCCTTTCGATGAGCAACTTTTCAGTCCAATGACTGAGCGTAAAGTTGTCAATCTTTTCCACAAAACTATGGCAAGCAATATCGTGAGTTTTTGATTTTAACGATTCGTATTTTTTGAAAATTTGGTCATCAAAATGCAAACTAAGCGTGTTTATTTCTTGTTTATTGTTATTGAAAACTTTAGCGTCATTCAGATAAACTACATGCAAAATGACATTGTTGTAAGCCGGATTGTGTTGGTGCAAATGTTTGTCCCAATCACTTGCGTTGATATGAATTTCTACATTTCCTACCCAGATGGTGTCTTCAATTTTAATTTTTGCATTTAAAAAGTCTGGTCCCGCATCGTGGTTGTGCATTCCAGTGGAAAGAATTTCTATTTGCTTTCCATTATTGGTTATTAGCGTTTCTTTTTCAAATAGCTTGTATTTCCAAATGTAATGCAAAAAATCTTCGTTCATATCTGTTTTGCTATGTTTTTATGTTTCGTCTAATGCCAAATAGCTATTGTTTTACTATTTTTTGGCTTGTTTCCAGCTGTCCGTTTTTCAGAATTTGGCAAATATAAAACCCCGATTCTACTGGCATTTGATTGTTTGCTTTTGCGTTCCATCGAAACTCAATAGTGGTTTGTGCCAACACTTTTTGGATTTCGGAGTGTACAATTTGCCCTGTAATATTGGTTATTCTTACTTCATATTCAGCCATTTCTTGGGCATAAAATTCGATGCTTATGTTTTCTGAAAATGGGTTTGGATATATTTTTAATCCATTGAATTGATTTTCGTTTTCCGAAATAGAATTAACCGCACAAGTGCCTGGCATATTGGCATCAAGCCAATTCATGCGATTGTTTATCCATGTTTTTAGATAGCTAATTTCATTTTCATACGTTCCACCAATGTATTCATTAGGCCAAACATATTGGTTAAGAATATTCCATTTTTGATAATTTCGTTTTTGCGCATCGTTCAAATAGGCAACGGTGCTATCAATGTAGGCAAAAATAGTGTCGGTATTTAATTTTGTTTTTCGCATGGCTTCCCATTTGCATTTGAGTTGTGTAGTATAAACTTCACTTTCCAATAAACGTTGCCACCACATAGGCGCGGCATAACTATTGAGTAAATACGAAAACCCCGAAAGTGCGCCACCATCAAAATAGTCGGCATTTCCACAACCCAAGTTAAAATCCCAAACAGGTCCCATATTTATTTTGCCGCCATCGGTAAGTTTTTCCTTATATAAAAAAGAACTTAAACGGTAACCATCTACGTTTTTGGTGATTTCGTTTATAAAGAAAAAATCAATAAATGATTCTGTATCAATATATTTTGCATATCCATTGGTTGGATGTTCAAAATTACTACTTACTAAGGTAGCTTCAAATTCAGTTACAAACGACTTGATGTAATTTCGTTGCTCCTCGGCAATAGTGTACATATCGGGGTAATGATAGGCAATTGGAACATAATTAGCTGTGTACCAACCGTTATTACCTGCGTCAGTTCTATCAAATTTGAGCATATAACCACCCGTAAGCTCATAGCCGTAGGTTTCAAATGAATACATATCGTCAATATCAACACGATTTTTGTCTGGTTTTATTTTTTCTGTAAGTTCGTAAATTCCTTGGTATTGACCATTCAAAAACAATTCGCAAAAATGCGTGCGTGGCGCATATTTGCCCAAATCACGCGCCAATTTATACGATATTGTATTTCTAATAAGAGCCTTATCGGTATAAGGTGCGTATAAAATCCAGTCGTTTTCAGCAGGCATTCCTAAAAGCGAAACATTCAAATTTTCGCCTAGTGGATCTTGTGTTTCAAGGCTATATGATTTTTTTGGAAAACTAAGCGAACTACTTCCTCTAAGTTCTATGGTTACTCGACTGTTATACTCGTTGGGAGCATCGTCGAGCGTATTTAGCTTGTCTTTGTTATTTATTACAGCCATGTTGGCAACTATTCTTGGTTCGTCGGGTATTGTTAAACCATTGGTTGTTAGAGAAATTATGGGCAAGTTTGTAGAAAAAGGAACTGGTGCAACAAACCACGAGGGGGGCGTGGAGTAAATAACCGAATTATCGACAATTCCAAAACTAAGAAAAAAATTGGAACTTAAATCGGAAGACGAAGCATTTTCGTTGTGTACTTGTATTGCTAAAATATTTTCGCCATTGATCATTACTTTTTTTAGAATCTCCTTACTTATCTCAAAAGTTTCGGGCTGCAACCCTTGATAAAGGTTAGCTTCGTGGAAACTAGCTGCCGGAGTATCGTAAGTAGGCAAAGTACCATTCATGGCATAGCGAGCTATTTCTACGCCGTTGAGGTAGGCGATAAAGCCATCGTCAAAATCACCATGAAGCACTGCTTTTGTAAACTTACTAAGGTCTTTGATTGTGAATTTTTTGCGCAAAAATACCGATATACTTTTTGCAATGATAGTGCCATCGTCGTTGTCGCCATAGCCAAAGCCTCCCGTGCCCGAAAGCCAAGAGCTTTCGGAGTAGTTTAGTTGAGTCCAACCTGCTGTTGGTTGGCTTGTGCCAACAAAGTATTTCCAAGTATCGTTTGCCGAAATAGCTGTTTCCCAGTGATTTGCTGTTTGTGTAAATGCAGTGAATGTATAACTTGTTAAAATTAATATAAGTATAAATTTTCGCATATATATTTTTTTTATTGTTTTAAAATTTTAAGGCACGATGCTAAATGCAACAAATCCTTGAACAGGTTATTTGATTGTATTATAATTATTTATGCCGCTCGTATTTGCTTATTTGTGCTTCTAACTGATTAATTTTAATTGCAGTTTCTTCTTGTGTTGCTTTCATTTCTTCCATATTTTGTTTTAACTCTTCTTCTTTTTCTTGCATTTCTACGGTTAATTGCTTTGCTTCTTCTAGTAAATACTCGGTTTGTAGGTTTCGTTTTGTATTTATAATAGTAGAAGCAATGCTTTCAGAAATAACATTTACAAATTCAATTTCATATTCTTGAAATATTTTTACTGAAGCTAGTTCGATAACTCCTATTACCTCTTGGTTTGAAATTAAAGGCGAAAGCAAAAGACATTTTGGTGCAATTTCGCCTAAAGCCGATTTGATTTTGATATAGTTTTCGGGTATTTCAGTAAGAAATATATTTTCTTTCTCCATAAAAGCGGTTCCTACTAAACCTGAACCAGGCAAAACGCTTATTTTTAGATGTTTGTTCATATTAAAAGCATAAGCAGCTTTTAGTTCTAAGTGCAAAATCGTTCCTTTTTTATCTTCCACAGGCAAGTAAATTGCCCCCATATTTGCTCCCATATACTTGGTTAGTTTTGAAATAATTTTACTAGCCATTTTTTCTATATGGCTTTCCGAACGTAGTATTTTACCTATTTCTACCAAACCTATATTTTTAAAGTCATTCATTTCCTTTTCTAATCGCTCGCGCTCTTGTGCTTTTTGTAAGCTTTCTTTCATGCTTTCGAGCGATTTTGCCAGAATATCGTCATCGCTAGTATCGAGCTTTATGTTAAAATTGCCAATAGCTATTTCTTCGGCAAATGCTTTGTTTTTTTCAAGCTGCTCGTTTTGTATTTCCCTAGTAATTTCGTTGCTTATATTTTTCAATGTATTGCGTCTAAGCAAAAAACTTGTACGCCAAACTATGGCTATGGCAGCGTTGTTGGCTGCTAATTGTATCACAAAATCTTCGTAAGTTGCCTCACGGTGATACAAATAGGTCTTTATCAATTCCTCATATTTATCAAAACCCCAAAGCGAACTAAAACAAAGCATATTAAATGCTAAAACAAATAGCAGCATTGGAAAAAAAACGTTAGGAAATTGATACAGAACCAATAATATTAAGAAGAAATAGTAAAAATTGTGGATTCCCACTTTTCCGCCGCTTGATATTACAGCCAGCACAAACCAAAAAATCCAAGCAAAACTCATAAAATAAACCTTTTTCTCATCGTGCTTAATGGAGCGATAGCCTATATTTATAAACAAAAGCAAGCTTATAGATAACAAAATACTTATCTCTAACTGTTCGTAAAACAAACCCGATATATTTGTTAAAACAAAAACTAGATAAGAGAAATTAAGCACAACCGAGTGAATATATTCATATTTCGTGTGCATTCCGTCTTCTATTTTTCTATTTTGAAATAAAGCAGCACCTTTCATCTAAATTTGCAATTATTATTAAAACGAATTGAATTTATTAAGCTCTATTATTTTGTTGTAAAGCATTTTTCAATCTGTTTATTTGTTTGTATGCCTAATATTTTGGCGTGCAATTTACTATTTTTTATTTAAAATTCATCGATTAAACTAAAAAAAGTACGATTTTTATTTCTTTTTATTATTTTAAGTAAAGAAGTAAAAATAAAAGACATGTATGGTTTTTGTAATAAACTGTATATCAGTGTATAAAAAGAAATTAACTATTAATCGGTGCTTTGCGTTTTCTTCTCAAGCACATTAATTTCTCTTTTTTCTCACTACTATTCGAGTAAAATAACAAGAATGCTATTGCGCAACTACCTTGCTATTATAATAGAATCATGGCTTCTAAGTTTTTTCTTGAAATTTTAGCAATCGTTTTAAAAGCATCATTTTCAGTATTTTGCGATAAAAACAATGCAAAAGTGCAATAATTTGCTATTATAATTTGCGAAAAATTGCGTAATTTTACTTTCTTTAGAATTTCGCTCACGAGCAAGTTCGGTCATCAAAAAGTTATTTTAAAATATTTTTTTTTAATAATTTTAGAATAAAATTATTTTTTTATTTATCTTTATACATATTTTTTTTGATTTTTTTGAAGTTAAAAAACTTATAAACAAAACATTAACATTAATATTGGGCTAAATAGAATTTGAAAATAGGATTTATTTTATTTTAGAAACAACTATTATTGACATTTGTTTTCTGAAATTTTATTTTACCCAATACTATTGATTCACAAAAAAATAATTAAATATTCTAATTAAATATTGATTTTTATAAAATGGCATTTATTAAATTTTTGCTTATTTTTGTAGCAATTTACTACATTCTCAAATTTGTTTTTAAAAACATAATCTACAATATTATGACAAAAACAATGAATAATTTGAACAACAAACAAGCTCACGAACATGAAGTGAAGCCCGAAGGCGAAATTACAATTCAGCAAACGCAAAAAACAGGTAAAAAATTAGACAAAAGCATTGGCGAATATGTAGATTTTGAAAACCTCGACTAATCAATTTCAACACAGCTTAGCTAGTTTTTAATATTTTAACAGAACGATTTAGCAACTTTAAAATAAAAAAATAGTAAAATGAAGATTAAATTATTTTTCAGTCAAATACGCAATAAACTTAGATTAATTAGCTACATTGTTGTTGCAATGCTTCTGATTATAGGTGCCCTAATCTTCTATGTTACAGATGATATTAATAAAAACAATCAATTTGCTCCCTTATACAAAATAGAATCAAACTTTCTTATTTTGCAAAACAACGTTCGCGATTTTATTTTGCACGATTCCAAAACTTCCGAATTTATTCAATCCGGTATTTCACACCACAGTACTATCTGTAAAAACGAATTTACTGAAATTGACAAAACAATTAAACTGATACGATTAGATAATCGCCAATTAGGGTTAATTACCAATGCCAATTTAATGAAACTGGACACTATTCATCAAAATATCAATCAATTAAAAAAAATATACAATCAAGTAGAACTCCTTTTTCGTAAAAAAGGAAATGAATCGAGTGGACTAATTAACTCGTTATTATTTTTGAACCAAAAAATGAAATCGGAATTTCCTTATGTTGAAAATCCAGAAGTTAAAGCCTTGCTTATTAGTTTTCTACATGTCGATTTTTTATATAGCGAAAGAAAAGACGAAATTCAGAATATTATCAAAATTAACCAAGAATTACTCAGAATTGTTTCCGATAGCACAAACGCTCTCGAACCTTCTTTTACTCCACAAGTAAGGCACAACCTCCAAATTAGCCTGAGTACTTATTTGCAACAAGTCGATGAACTCTACCAAACAAACAAAGAAATAGGAATTTATGGATTCGGAAATTACGAAAAACTATTGTATTTAGAATCCAAAATTATTCATGACATAAAATATTTAAAAGAACAAGTGTCCATTGAAATAGAATCGCAAGCTCGCAAAAATAGCATTCTTTTGCTTTTGCTTATTCTATTTTTTAGTGCAATTACTTTAATTTCAATTTCATACATACAGAGCAGCATAGTTACTCCTTTAGAAACAATTAAAAATTATACAAAACAAATTGCACTTGGCAAATTTCCCGAAAAAATTTATTTTTCGCAACAAGACGAAATTACGGCAATTCTAAAGTATGTCAATTACTTAGTTGACGGACTCAAGCAAAAAGACCTCTTTGCTAAGCAAATTGGACTCGGAAATTTAGATGCCCAAGTAATGCAACTTAGCGAATCCGATACCTTGAGCCAAAGCCTCAAAGAAATGCAAAACAGCCTTAAACAAGCCCATGTAGAACGAGAGAAAAGACAAGAAGAAGAACGACAACAAAAATGGATTAACAAAGGAATTGCCGAGTTTGCATCTATCTTGCGACAAAGCAACGAAAACCTACACAAACTAGGCGATGACGTTATCCGAAGCCTCATTCACTATGTTGATGCAAACCAAGGAGGTATCTTTTTATATCATCTCGACCAAGACAACCAGCCTTTCATGGAACTGATTGCTTCGTATGCTTACGATAGAAAAAAATTTACAAGCAAAAAAATTGAAATCGGAGAAGGATTAATTGGAAGCATTGCCTTAGAGCAAAAAATGATACACTTGCACAAGCTGCCAAGCGATTACCTCGAAATTACTTCGGGCTTAGGGGAAGCGCAGCCTAGCGACTTGGTTATTATTCCTTTACTATTCAACGACATATTTTATGGTGCTCTCGAAATTGCCGCTTTTGAAAAACTAGACGACTATAAAATAGAATTTCTCAAAATAATAACCGACAATATTGCATCTACCTTTGCCAGCGTAAAAGTAAACATGCAAACAACCAAGCTTCTGGAGCAATCAAACATACAAGCCGAAGAACTTGCCTCGCAAGAAGAAGAAATGAGGCAAAACATGGAAGAACTTCAAGCAACTCAAGAAGAAGCCTCGCGTAGAGAACTTGCACTGCAAGAGCTTGTTAATTCGATAAATGCAGCAAACTTTGTTATCGAATACGATGCAACCGGACGCATTACCGCCGCCAACAAAATTGTAGAAGAAACATTAGAACTTACTCAAGACCAAATACTAAACAAATCGGTTTTCGATTTTGTAGATAACTTTGAGGAAACCTCTGCTCTGTGGGAACGCGTATTGAGAGGCAACATTATAAAACAAATTGGTAGAATTAAAATAAACCAAAAAGAACATTGGTTCAACGAAACCTATTCGCCTATAAAAGACGAAGATGGAGTTATTACTAAAGTGCTCAAATTCGCCGTGGATATTACCGAAACCAAAAATCTGGAAAAGAAAATTCATGAAGAAAACTTGATTATCAGAACTCAAGAGCAAATGATGAATCAAAAGCTTCATGAATTCAGCCTCAAAGAAGAAGAACTTCTAAAAACGAAAACAGAAATAAACGAAATTAAGAAAACTATCGACAGTTCGCTTTATTATGCTGAATTGAACGAAGCCATGTATTTTACAAACATCAACCAGCGTTTCTTGGCTGCCTTAGGATACAACGAAAACGAATTGATTAATCAAAAACATGACTTTATCAGCATTGAAAACGAAAAAAATACATCAAACATCATCGTGGAGCAACTCAAACAATTCGGCGTTTTCAAAACAAGAGCCTACAAACTAACAAAAGCAAAGCAAAGTATGTACTTATTTTTAACCTACTCAATTATTACCGATGGTTTGACCAACAAATCTAAGATTATCCTTTTTGCACACGAGGTACTCGAATAAAAAAACAAAAGGCTTGCAAAAATTTGCAAGCCTTCGTTTTTAAAATCTTACTTAAAGGACTAAGTAAGATGACTTTTCCAACTCTAGGCAATCAGGAAAAGGTATATATCGAATTATCAACAAAAAAACAACTACCTATTAAACATTTCAATCTCCCATTTTCGAATACTTAACGAATACTCTGAATGATAAGTTTTTCCGTCTTTACCACGGTAAGTACCCCACTCCAAAATCTCGCTACTAATATCTTTACCAGCACGGAGTTTCTCTTTCAATTTACTTTTATTAAAATTACCTACACCCTTGGCGAAGATAAAGTGAGCAATAGCCAAACGCTGTGTACCACACAATCTTGTTTCCCTGTCGCAAGCTCTTAGAGCTTTGCTAAAGTCGGCTTGCAAAAGCAATTCGGCTTCTTTTTGTGTTATCTGCTCCGCAAAATGTTCGTTTTTCGCAACTACGTGTCCGTAACCTATCGTTTTGATACCACCGGCATCGTAATACGCTTTACCATTGTTCCAACCCTCGTGTTGTTTTATAAACGCAAGCGTTTCGTAATAAGCAGAATCCCATTCACTAGCACTTAACTTTTTACCTATACCTTTTGTTCTTTCGCTCAAAAGAACACTTTCCATAGAAGCCTCGTTGCTGTAATTATTAAAAGACATCGCTTTACGAGCCTGTTTTTTAATTACTGTAATGGTTCTAATTTTTATTTCTACATTCTTATGGTCTTCGCTTTTCACTGTAATCGACTGCAAAATTTGCGGAGACAACATCAAATGTATAGTTACTAAGAACAAATATCGTGTTATTGACTTTAACCAATTGCTGGTTTGCTTTGTTTCAAAAAGGTTTTCCTTTTCGATAACCGAAGTTCATGACTTATGGCTCTCTTTAAAAGGAAGAACGTTTTTCAAAGGACCCGCATCGCTTGCTGCATGCAAATTGGTTTGAGCCAATTTTTTGATTGTTCTTTCTAACTGATTCGAATCTTGTTTCTTTTTTATCGAAGCGTTCTTTTTTCTTGTTTCGATAAATTCGTAACCTAAATTCGTTTGTTTTGAGTTTTTTTCTACTGTTTTCATAACTTAAATTTTTAATTGTTTTTAATTAATTATTATTTTTTTATGAATTTATTTATAATTACTGTATCATTTATTATTGTATAAATTATTGATATAACTATTATTATAAATTCACAATGCAAATATATACTACATATTTATTATTTCCAAATTTTTTTTAATATTTTTTCATATTTTTTTTATTTTTATCATATTATTTTTTTTACCTTAAAATTTAAAAAAGCGTATTTTCTTCTGTAATCCCTTATTTTATTGGTATTATGGAAGATTGGTTATTGTTTTAATTACCTTATTATTTTGCTTTTTGAAATGTTAAATTTTTTTCAACTATTTTTTTATTGTCTTATAAAAGACTGTTTTATGTGTATATTTTGGGCTTAAAAATTAGAAAATCTTCTTTTTTATCTTCTTTTTTACTTAAATTTAATCTTATTTTATGTTCATATTATTAACCACTGTTATTGAATATTTTATAATTATATATGTAAGTATTGATTAAAATATATTGGTACTTATTCTATTTTAATAATACTTATAATAAATGAATTATTTTATAAACTTTAAAATTTAATTTATTAATAAAATAATTAAATTATAAAATTTAATCATTCTATTACATCTATTAAATCTATATATTTCTTTATTTTTACAAACAGAACTATTTTTAATACTTTTGATAATTGTTAATTCTTAATTCCTAATTCAGATATGCGTAACTTGTTGGATAAATTTTTTGAATTGCATTTTCACGAGAAATTGTGGGTATTGCTAAATCCTTTGTCGGCGGCTCATGCTATTCGTATTAGCCACCAAGCTCGGCAACTGGCTTTTGATGCAATAGCCGATGCCGAACTCGATGGCGACGAAAACGGTGGGCAAGTAGATGCTTTTAGGCACATTTTATGGATGGCTATGCTGTGCCAAAAGATTGGCGAAAGAAAAGCATTGAGCTTAGGTAAAGCTCACGAACAAGGAAACTATGCCGATTACAAACAAAACATTCTCGAAGAGGGTATGTTGCCTACTTATACTCATACTCAAATGGATTTGTACAACAATAAAATAGGAGTAAACTTAGGCAAGATGTATCCTACCATGCAATTAGAAGATTTAATTAAAACGGTAAAGAATGAAATTTTAAATGGGAAGGCTTTAATAATTAACAAAAACAAAGCCGGAAAATTTTTGAGTAGAGCGGGTGAAGTCATTTCTGTTACAAAATATTATCACAAATGGTACACGCCCATCAATCTTGTTTATTCGAACCAACAACGATTGTAAGTAGTGAACAGTGAATTGTAAATGAATGTAGCTAAAGTTAAGAAACCTGTCAGGTGGGTTGTCAAAAATTGCAATTTGAAAGTATTTTAAATCACATTATATCAATTTATTGCAAAAATTTCAGCTCAAATTATTTTCGTTCTTTTTTTACACCGTAGGTGTAGAATAGCGATAGAAACAAGTT
>JAIFNL010000098.1 GCA_020047755.1 Bacteroidota bacterium | reverse complement strand
TCTAATGTTACCATAATTTGAAATTTTTATGTCAAAGATACGAAAAATAATTTAACATCACCAAATGCTTTTTTGCCATTTGCCTCCAAATTGTGTTGTACCATTATAACCGACTACATTACGCCACTTAGATACCGCACCCTGCGGCTTTCATTTCCGATTTATTTCCCAACAAAATTACACATTTTTGATGAGTTATCATAGCTTTTTTAGCTTTTTTTTTACGTGTGAAGTGCACTGGTAGCCATTTGGCTAGCAGGCATGTGCACGATTAAGTTTATATATTTATTTTCAAATCTGCATAAATAGCTTCAACAATGTCTTTTTGTCTATTTTGAAAAAAAAGTTCATCAATAACTAAATTATCAACAGTTAATTTTTGCGTAACCCAGAGAGTGGTATCTTTGTACTTTTCTTTCTTAATGGTAAAACCATTATTTTTTGCAGAAGAATTCAATCTACGTGTTAATAGTGTCATATTACCAAGTTTATAGGTAGTTTCCTTTCTAAATACTTCGGAAAAATCATTTCGCCAATTAGTTCCCATTGCTGGATTTTGTGGCAAAATATGTTCTAATGTAGCTTTATCGAAATCTAACCTATGAGAAATAACATCATCAATATTACTGTCTTTGTGCCATATGTATTTTGAAATAAGTAATTTTGCTGTGGTATTATCTTTGAAATCACTATTAATAAGCTGTCTTAATTCTTCTTTTTCTTCATCTCTAATTACAAATTCAGATTTTGCTTTTTCAACATCGTTATTATTAAGTGCAACGATTGCATTATAGATTGAACTACTTGTGAAACGTTGATTTTTAGATAATAGCGTATGTGTAAAGTACTGTTCATAAGTAGTTATGAAATCTAATATTTCTCCATTAACATAGCCGTCATATTTGCAACAACGAAAAAGAGCCAATAGTAAATTGATTGAATATCTAACATTTCCTGCATTTAAAAGAAAAATAATCTTATTTCGTATAAGTAAATCTGATACTGTTTCATCAATAATTAAAGAATAATATCCTAAATCAGTCTTAATATCTTCGTAGATTTTCTCGACTTTTGACTTATCAATATCGTCAGTATATTTTTTTTCGAATAACTCTTTTAAATCGTTAAATGCAGAATATTTTTGTTGTCCGCCTTTTTTACTTTCTACCCAACGACCAATAAAGTCTTGCGTTAGCGAATAATTATTTTCTAATTCATTCCATTTTTCGCTTGGATTGATTTGAGCATACTTGTCTGGTTTTTCTACTTTAAGTTTTGAAAATTGTTGGATAATAAAATTTCTAAAAAGGTCTTTATTTGACAGCGGTAACCCTCTATTGTTTAAAATTTCAAAAATTTGATAGGCAACATCAAAATCTGGTGCAATTATTCTAACCACAGAAAGTTTGTATTTTAAAAATTCTGTAAATTTATCAAGTGCAATCGCATTATTTTTTGTAAATTTCACTCCATCAAGAAAAGTATTTTCAATCTTTTTTATAAAAAAATCGCGATTAGAATAGTACCTTTTAGATACTTTTTCTTGTTCTTCATTTGCTGGCTTTAAGTTTAATAATTCAGAACATTCCATTACACTTGTTAGTATTTTGTCATAATCGAATTCTGCATTTTTTTCAATTTTTACTTTCTTTTCGGCAATCAAGCCAAGTGTTTTTTTGTTAAAAATAACATCATTAATTGTTTCAATTGCTTTTGGAAGAAATGAGTTTAACTCTTCTATTTCTGAACTACTCCCGTCTAACGGTATTTGATTGTCAGCTATCTTTTTTAAAAAACACTTTATTGAAACAAAGAGAATTACAAGGCTTGTTAGCCTTTGTTGTCCATCAATCACTTCGTAAAGCCGGCTTTCTTTTTCAATCATGACCATTGAGCCGAAAAAATATTCACCCGTATTATCGCTATGAAAGAATTCAATTATATCATCCCACATTACGTTTAATTGATTATTTTGTTCGCTTTTACCAATACAGTCCCAAGAGTACGGTCTCTGATATTCCGGTACGATATATCTAATATTGCTTCCAAATAAATCAGCTATTGCAATATGGTCTGGTGTAAATGTAAATCTCATCTTATTTATAATTTATAGTTATTATTATTTTTAGTTAAACTACCGGGTAGCTTACGCCCCCTAAGAACCGCAGGGCTGTTAAGTTCTAATAAGATATGATAAATAATTATAATTTATCAAATTACCGCACCGACCCCCAACCCCCTGAAATGGGGCTATACCAAGGAGTTAGCAAAACTCCCCCTTTTAGGGGGTTGGGGGGTCGGTACATTAGAATATAACTTTTGTTAGAACTTAACAGCCCTGCCCTAAGAACCGTACATGCGACTTTCACCACATAACAGCCCAGAGCATCTGTAAGGCAGCCTCTTGTATTAAACTGCCCGATTTGTTAAATTTACTTTTTATTTTCCAGCAAAATTACACATTTTTTGATGAAAAAACCAATGCTTTTTTTTCTTTTTTTTGTGTGTGAGGTGCACTGGTATCCATTTGGATAACAGTCATCTACACGATTAGCGGTTTTTCATTGTCATTCAATTAATTAGCTCATTTTTTTCCAAACAATTTTTCGTGCCATTTAATATTTTTAAGTCGCAAAATTTCATTTTCTAATTTATTTATTTTCTTTTCGTATTCTGTCAATTTATTTTGCTTGTTTTTTAATTCGTTAATTAATTTATCGTTTGTTTGGTTTAATACTATTATTTGCTTTTCAAAATCCTTATTTTTATCTTGTAATTCTAAATTTATTGCCTCAAATTCTTTTGTTTTGTCTAACAAAATTTTAATTGCTGAATTTTGTTGTTTTAGTTTACTTTCAGAATTTTGTAATTCATTTTTCAATAATTTATTTTCTGAAAATAGTTGTTCGATATTTGCTTGATTAGATTTAATTTCGGGTAAAATATCAGAATACAAATTTTTATAAGACAATAATCTTTTTGTATTAATTGAAATATATTTTTCAAAAATTTCAGTTTCTAAATCGTTTCTAAATTTAACAGCTTGATTTGCATTTTTTATTGCATCTGTTATATTCCCTTTTTTAAAACATTCACGAGCTTTTTTGTAGAAAAAATCTGCTTTCCCTGAATTCAATTCTTGTAAAATCAAAGTGTTTGGTGTTTCATTTTGAGCAAATAACAAAACTTTCGGGTCTGTTTTTATTGCAGTTTTCTCAATTCTTGTTTTTAAAACCAAACCGCTAAAAGTTGTGCAACGACTTAAAGCAACATAAACCTGTCCTGAGGCAAATGCTGCACCTAAATCTGCAATCACTTTTTCAAATGTCAATCCTTGACTTTTATGCACAGTAATTGCCCAAGCAAGTTTTATAGGATATTGTGTAAATGTGCCAATTACATCTTCTTTTATTCGTTTATTTTCTTCGTCCCAACTATATTTTATGTTATTCCAAGTTTCTTTTTCAACTGTAATTTCAGTCTCTTCAGAGAATTTAACAATTAACTTATTATTTTTTATTTCAGTTAATTTACCAATTTTTCCATTATAAAACCGCTTTCCTTTGTCGTTTTTAATGAACATTACTTGGGCTTCATTTTTTAGTTGTAAAATTTTTGCTGTTGGCAAATTATTATCTGGAAATGTGCCTGTAATCGTTGCTTCAAAAAGTTTTAATTCATGTGGTAATTCCGAAAGTTTGTTTAAATTAATACTATCAACTATATTATTATGAGTTGCAAGCGTAATGTAATTTGAATTACCGTTGGGCGAAAAAGTCGGGTTAAATTTTGAATTTAAAATATCAATTTCATTTTGAGTGATTTGATTAACTCGAACTCTATTTAACAAATCAATAAATTCTTTCTCATTTTGTCTATAAATTTTCTTTAATTCTATATAAAAAGGTTTTGAATTTTTTATAGCTATTGAACTAAAAAAGAATGGGCTATCATAAAACCTTGATAAAATACCCCACTGTTCAAAATCGGCAATCGGTGGTAATTGAAATGTATCGCCAATTAGAATAACTTGAACGCCACCAAAAGGTTCGTTTAATCTGTTACGGAAAACTCTTAAAAGTTTATCAATGACATCAAGCAAATCACATCTAACCATTGAAATTTCGTCAATTACAAGCAAATCAACTTTTCTAATGATTTCATGTTTTTCTCTTGAATATTTGAAATGGTCATAAATTGTGCTTTTGTCTGGGTCAATATTATCAGGTTTTAATCTTAATCTCTTATCGTCTGGAACATATAAACTTGGACTTATTTGAAAAAACGAATGAATAGTTTGTCCGCCTGCATTTATTGCAGCAACTCCTGTTGGTGCTAAAATAACAGTATTTTTTTCAGATGTCTGGCGTAAATATTTTAGAAAAGTAGTTTTTCCTGTTCCTGCTTTTCCTGTAAGATAAATAAGTTTGTTATCATACTTAACAAGTTCTGCTGCATTATTAAATTCTACATTGGTTTCATCAAGTTCAATATTATCTACTATTATCGGCATATTTTAAATTTATTATCGTAATTTTTATAAAATATAATATTTCAATAACCTCAACTTCTATTGAGGTTATTTCTTTTTTACCGGAAACCTTAATACTATTTAATTTGCTGTTACTTTGCATATTACATGTTTTTGATAGTTGAGCTTTTTGTTCCAATAAAACAGTTAATTTTCATTACAAATATACTAAAACTTTCCTAAAAACACAAAAAACCCATTCAGCATTCCCACAAAAACACACTCCCAAGCACAAAACAAACCACACAAATCAGTCATATTCTAAATACAAGGCAGTTTCTCTATCGAAAATCCTGAATGAGTTTTTTAGTTAATTCTAAAAAAGAAAAAATTACATTGGCAAACATACAAAACAAAAACCACAAAAACAAGTAATTGTTAATTTTTAATTATAAGGTTAAGAACGTCCGCAGAGTTGTTAAGAACGCCATCAGAGTTGTTAAGAGCGTCCGCAGAGTTGTTAAGAACGCCATCAGAGTTGTTAAGAGAGTCCGCAGA
>JAIFNL010000286.1 GCA_020047755.1 Bacteroidota bacterium | reverse complement strand
TCTTTGTAATATTGCAGATATACATTGAGTTGCCCAATATTTTCGTGCGTAAATTTTTCGGTTTTTATTTCTATTAGTACATGGCATTTCAAAATGCGGTGATAAAAAACCAAATCGATATAAAAATACTCATCGTCAATAAGAATACGCTTTTGCCGAGCTTCAAAACAAAATCCGTAGCCAAGTTCCAGCAAAAATTGCTCTAAATTGTCAATTAGTGCTTTTTCTAATTGATTTTCTTCCAACAACATGCTTACGGGCAAACCGAGAAACTCAAAAGTAAATGGATTTTTGATAATATCAATAGGTTGAATGGTTTCGGCATTTCGGTTGGCAATTTGGCTAAGTTTTTCTTTGTCCATCGACAAGCCCATTCGCTCGTAATACAGCGAATTAATTTGTCGCTCCAATTCGCGCGTGCTCCAAACTCCATTGATACATTCCACTTCATAAAACGCTCTTTTTAAAGGGTTTTCAATTTTAATCAATTCCTCTAAATGCGAATAAGATAATTTTGTAAGTGTTTTCGCCGGAGGTACAATTGTGTTTGATTTTTCAGATACTGAAACATTAATCACTTTGTTTTCAAATATATAGAATTGTTCGGACGCCGCCCGAATTATTGGGGCATTGTTTTGTTCTGCTAATGGCTGAATTTTTTGAGAGCTTAATTGTTCGGACGCTGTCCGAATAATTAAGTTGTTCAATTGTTCTGGCAATGCCTGAATAATTTGGGGATATACCAGATAAAATTTTCGGTACATATTCAAATTTGTAAACGACATGCCGCTTATTTTGCCTTTTAATTTGTTGGAAAGTGTACGAATTAATTTTTTCCCATACTTAGCTCTGTCTTCGCCTTTTTGTTCGTATTCCACAATGTAATATCCTATAAACCAATTGCGAAGAGTCAATGAAACATTAACTGCCGAAGTCGCTTTTTTGTACAACGTTTCGTGTACCTGAGCTATTTGAGTGGCTAATTGTTCTAAATTCATAGTTGTATTTTACGATTTTAAAATATCCCAATAATGCAATTAATCGAAACAATCAAGTTCTTTTTTAAATTCTTGTTATGGATAGTATTTCATTTTAATTCTGACTTAAACTCAAACAATTAGCAATTGTCAAAATTTATTTTTTCTTCGAAATGACCTTTTTAGTTGTTGGATTTTCAATAAGTTCCATGCCACATTCTGGGCAATCGCCCAGCTTATCACCTCCGCTTTTGGGGCAGTGCATAGGGCAAATGTATTTGGCTGTATAATCTTTTGGGGTAGTTTTTTCGGTTGTTTCTTTAGGCTCTGAATTGGTATTTTTGTTGGTGTTTTGTTTTGTAACTTCAATAGAATCAGTATTTTGCGTGTCGTTTTCGCCCGAAGGGTTACTATTACACGCAAAAAAAGCGGTAAAACTAATTACCGCTATTAACTTAATAGCTAATTTTACCGCTTTCATTAAAAAAACTTTGCTAATTATTCAGCTTTAGTTTCTTCTGTAGTTGCAGCTTCTTCAGTAGCAGCAGCGTCAGTAGCTTCGTCAGTAGCTTCTACTGATTCTTCTGTTGCAGCTTCTTCTGTAGCTTCTTCTGTTGATGCGCTATTGCAAGCGTAGAATGACATAAAGCTAACTGCAGCTAAAGCCAATAAAAATAATCTTACTTTTTTCATTTTTTATATAATTTTATAGTTAAAGAGTACGCAAATGTAAAGCTAATTTTTGAAGTGCAAAATTTTTTCAAACTTTTTTTTTGCATTTAACAATTTCGTAATATTATTAAAACGTATTTAACATTTTATTGTTATATTATTTTTTTGATATACAATAATTTGAATAAATTAATTTCACTGTTTTTTATTTGATTTTTTTTTGAATAGAATGTTAAAATATATAATTAGTTTGCGTAATTTCAATTTTTAAAATATAAAATAGTAAAAAAAAGACACTATTTGTCGTTCAGTATCGAAATTTTAGCTCCTATTTTGAACCACCTGCTTGGCATAGGAATATTACCAAAGTCGTAATAAGTTGTATTTAGCAAATTATTGGCATCAAAATATAGAGTTGCAAATTTATTTTCCCAGCTTATTCTTCCATTTACGAGTGCATATATTTCATATTCAACAAATTTACTGTCAGTGAATTGAACAAATCCACCTTCTCTATCTTGGGCTAAAATTTGCCACGAAGCACTCAGTTTTTTATAAATTTTGTGTTGTAAGCTAAAGGTTGCTTTGTGTTTCAAAAAATCTAAAACATAGCGCGAGTCAAAATTTTCGTCTATCGAAGCCTCTTGCCACAAATAGGTATAAGCAAACCTCAATGTACGCACAAACGCTTTGGGGTTGCTTCGGCTCGGAAATAAGGAAAATTCGGCTTCAATTCCACTGGTTTGCAAGCTCGAAATATTTTGCGCAAACCAAGCTTGCGTTAAATCGTTTACTGGTTTTGTCCAATCGATTATTTCTTTTCCCAATGTTCTGAAAATTGATGCTTGTGTTTTAAAAATGCCTTTATTCCATTTTGCACCCACTTCAAAACTAAGGGCTTCTTCGGGTTTTAGCAATTTATTACCTATACTATTGCCATCGTTGTACAAAAGTTCGGTAAACGATGGGGTTCGGAAAGAGGTATTTATGGAAGCTATAACTTTAAAATATTCAGATAGTTCGTAATTAAAGTCGATTCCAGGGTATGCCGAAAAACCAAAATCGTTGTTCCAATTTAAAATAAAACCTCCGGCGGTGTGAAATTTTTTCAACGTGTAAGCATGTTCGAGCGACAACGAAAAAACATCTCTTTCGTAATGTTTCAAATAATTTGCATCTCTATTTTTTACCGCAATCGCTTCATCTAATTTTTCACCCATAGAGCTGCTCAAGAGTTTCTCTTTGCGATATTCGAGGTTCAAAGCACTGGTGCCAAATTTAGAAATATGCCTTACGCTGTATTCGCTCCCAAAAACGTCGGTTAAGTGATTGTTTTCATAAAAACTAGGGTCGTCGCGCTTAAGCAAAAAATAATCTTTGTGTCGTCGCCAAAAATAAGTAGAAGCAAATTTCCAGTTTTTTGAATTTTTGCTATATTTCAAACTGCCAAAGCTCGAATTAACTTCTTCATATTGATTTGGAAAGCGAGGTGTATAAAAACTATTGGCACCAAAAAACTTTTCTAAGTATCCCAATTGCAGGTTGAAAAAACCATATTTTGAATCTATTTGCGAATGATAAAACAGATTTTTGTCCTGAAAATCGGTATTTTCGATGTATCCATCAGACGATTTGCTCGAAAACGACAAATGTTGATTCAGACCAGCAGACGCCAAATTTGCAGCAATTCCTATTTTGTACAAACCATAGCTACCACCAAAGCCATTTATTTTTAGATTGGACGAGTTTGTGGGGTTGGTAATAATATTGATAGCACCTGAAAAAGCATTTTGCCCGTAAACTCGCGCTGCTGCGCCTTCTAAAATTTCAATGCGCTCAATACTTTCTATATCTATAGGAATATTCAAATTGTGATGCCCCGTTTGTGGGTCGTTAATTTTTACACCATTCAAAAGCACCAACGCTTGCTCAAAAGAGCCACCCCTAATACTCAAATCGGCTTGCACACCTTCCGCTCCACGTTGTCTAACATCTACACCTGCAATGTATTGCAAAATATCTTGCACCGTTTGGGCAGGCACAAGTTTTATTTCTTCGCGCGAAATAATGCTCAAAATTCTCGAACTTTCCGAATACAAAATCGGCATTCTACTCGAATGAATGTAAATTTCCTCTAACTCAATAGTATCTTTTTGTGCGTATAAATTGCTTGAAATGAATAAAATAACTAAAAATGCGATTTTTTTTAAATTTCTTTTCATCTTTTAAAATTTTATTGAAAATAAATAGTTGTTCTATATTATAAGGAATTTGAATAATTCCAAAGTCTTTGAAAATAAAATAGTTATAGTATAATTTCTAATACATAGCTATTTTTTTGTTGCTTCAAATGAATCCTTTGCATTTTTCTATAATTTTGAATAAACCATTCAAATTATCCTGCGCAAAAATAGTATTTCTTAATCAATGTAAGTTGGTAATAATTGCAAAAAAAGATAAATTACTTAATTTGAGCAATTTACAAAATCACCTTTTTTCTCGTGTTTTTTGAAAATTTACAAACCAGAGTACGTTTTTTTATGTTATTTTAGTTTTTTTATAATCTGCTATTTTGTTTGTTATCAGTTATTTATTGAAATTTAGTGTACGTCTATTACAGTTAATCATTTAATTTTTAAATGATTAGCAAAAAAAAACTTTTATTGGCATGTTTTTGAGTTAAAGCATATTTTTTTGAAATTGAAATGGCTCAATTTTTAAAAAAATTAACAATTCTTTTTTTTTGTCAATTTTCACAATCTACTTGTTATTAGATTATTATGAAAAATATTTTATTTTAAAGCAAGTGAAACAATTTTTTTTTCCAATTTTTGAAAAAAAAATATCATTTTTCTTTTGTGAGTGATTTTTCTATTTTACTTTTGTGGCATATATAAATTTAAAAATAATTATGAAATCGATTTTAAAATTAACAGTATTAGCAACTTTCTTAGGATTTGTTGCATGTGGTCCAAGTGCAGAAGAGCAAGCTGCAGAACAAGCTAGACTTGATTCGTTGAAACAAGATTCAATTGCAAAAGTTGAACAAGCTAAACAAGATTCAATCGCTGCTGTTGAAAAAGTAAAAGCAGATTCTATTGCTGCTGCCTTAGAACAAGCAAAAGCAGATTCTATTGCTGCTGCTACTAAAGGAAAGAAAAAGTAATTTGCGTTTCGCATTGCTTTTTTAAAGAAAAAATGCCCCCTTGTGGGGCTTTTTTTATTGTGTAAAATCAAAGTTGAAAAACGAATTTTATAAAAAAACAAAAGCCGCAATTACCTTGAGTAAATGCGGCTTTTATAGTTAATAATCAGTTGTTTATTTTACTTTATTACAGTTCAATTACATCAAACAGATAAAACTAAATTCTCTTTTTCTATTTCGTTGAAATACCGAACGGTACCTACTTTTAGCTCATACGTGGCGGCATCGTCGCAAACGATAATTCCGCGCGAATGCAGTTGCAACGCGCTGATAGTCCACATTTGCGAAATGCCCGATTCTACTGCATGGCGCAAGGCTCTTGCTTTGTTCAAACCGTTTACCAAAATGAGTACTTCTTTTGCGTCCATTATTGTTCCAACTCCCACAGTTAGAGCAGTTTTTGGAACTTTGTTGATGTCATTTTCAAAAAAACGCGAATTGGCTACACGTGTATCGGCAGTGAGTGATTTTAGGCGAGTGCGCGAACTGAGCGACGAACCAGGCTCATTGAACGCAATATGCCCATCGGGACCTATTCCGCCCATAAAAAGCTGAATTCCACCTACACTTTTGATTTTGTTTTCAAAGCGTTGGCATTCTGCTTCTAAATCAGATGCGTTTCCATTCAAAATGTTAGTATTTTCTTGAAGAATATCGATATGTTTGAAGAAATTTTCCCACATAAAGGTATGATAACTTTGCGGGTGATTTTTTGGAATGCCCACGTATTCGTCCATATTGAAACTGATTACATTTTGGAACGAAACATTTCCGGCTTTGTAATGTTCAATCAATTTTTTGTAAACTCCCAGTGGCGAAGAACCCGTAGGTAAACCAATTACATAAGGTTTTTCGGTGGTTGGCTCAAATTTATTGATTTGTTTTACAATGTAATTTGCTGCCCATTGCGAAAGTTGTTCGTAAGTTTCTTGAATTATAAGTCTCATATTTTGAATATTTTAGCTTTATTTATTCTCTTTATTTGAAAAATGGGAAAATTGTAGTTTTTTATATGCACAAAAGTATAAATTATCTACAACTTTCAAAAATATTTTAAAAAGTTTTTAAACTTTTGATTGTTTTTTTATTAATCTGAGCTTTGTATTTTAAAGAAAATGTCGCAACAAAGATAAAATTTGTATTACAAAAATACAAATTTTATTTTCCAAAAAAAAACAAAAAGTAATGCAATTTTTCGATTTAGCGGCTAGCTCAAACTACCTGAAAAGTTATTCGTAGCGCAAAGCAATAGCGGGATTTTTGCGAGCAGCTTTGAAAGAATATAAAATAACAGTAATAATAGTAACAATAAACATAAAAACACCTACTTGCACAAAAATAAACAAATCAATTTCTACATGGTAAGCAAATCTATCGAGCCAAGCCGACATAATAAAGTACGCAAAAGGTGAAGCTATTACAAACGAAAACAGAAGCCAAGTAATAAACTCGACCGAAAGCAAATAAATAATTCGCAAAATGGGCGTTCCAAATGCTTTTCTAATTCCTATCTCGCGAGTTCGTTTGGCTACAGAAAAAGCAGTAAGCCCAAAAATTCCCATAGTGGCAATAATTACAGCCAATATCGAGAAAAGAATGAACAACACCGCTGTATTATGTTCTTTGCGATAAAGTTCTACAACTTGCTGCTGCAATGGAAAAATTTCAAAAATATTATCCGGTACAAATTCATTCCATTTTTGATGGATAAATTGAATTGTCTGTTTTGAATTTTCTTTTTTAATGCGAATTGCCAAGTATTTGTAATAACTATTTTCTGACCCCAAACGCAAGATAGTAGGTTTAATTTTGTTATAAAGTGTCTGAAAATGAAAATCTTCCACTATTGTAGCTACTCTAAAACCTTTGAACATAGAATTAGCAAAAAAATAGTTAATCGAAATAGTATCTTTCAAATCGTTAATATTCAACAAATTGGCAGCCGACTCATTAAGTGATAAATATTTTTGTTGTTCGGAATTAAGCCCAACAGTATCTAATTTTTGAAGAATTTTAACACCAAATGTAGAGTTAAATCTTTTATCAACAACCAGTTCGCTCAAATATTTTATTTTAGTAGTGTCGTTGCTAAGTACTACAGGAAACATTACTTCATCTTCACCAGGTATTGCATTCAAAAAAGAAGCATCTACAATATTTTTGTTCTGTTTCAATTGGCTAATAAACTCATTTTTAAGACTATCCAAAACATAAGCACGCTTTAATACATAAATTCTATCGTTTTCAAATCCAAAATTTTTCTCGTAAAAAAAATCAATTTGCTGAATAATTACTCCTCTGCTAATCAAGATAATAAAAGTAATACTCAGCTGCAAAACAACTAAAAATCGGCGCATTTTCAATGATTTTATACCTAAGGAAGCTTTTCCATGCAAACTATTGATTATCGAGATATTGGAAAGATAAAAAGCAGGATAAGAACCAGCAAAAACACCTACCAAAAGACTAAATATCAGGGCAAAAGGAAGAAATTGGTAATCGGTATAAGGCGAAATAGGGTCAGTGCCTTGGCTAAAAATAAATTCGATAATCACTAAAGCAAAAATAAACGAAATAAAAGAAAGAAGAATACTTTCTGTTAAAAACTGAAAAATCAACTGCTTGCGTGTTGCTCCAGCTACTTTTCGCATTGCAATTTCTACCGCTCTCGTGGAGGAACGAGCAGTAGTTAAATTCATAAAATTGATGCAAGCTAATATCAATATAATCAAGGCAATACTCACAAAAACAGTAATAAAAAACGTGGAGTAAGTCGGCTCAAATTCACCTTCGATACTTTCGCCGGTATGAATATCGAATAAAGCCTGCGACTGAAAAAAATAATAATTATTGTGCGCCTTGTATTCTTGCGGAGTTAGTCCGGTAAATTCTTGAATGTGAGGATATATTTCTGTTTTTATAATTTTATCCAAACTTTTTTCTACTTCCGCCAAATTGCCACCTTTTTTGAGCAAAAAATAAGTCGTAACCATATCATTTTGCCAATTTTGGTAGTTTTTTTGAAAGCCCATCGTGGTTTTTATTTGTTTCATAACTACTTTCAAATCAGCCAAAACAGCAAATTTAAAATGCGTATTTCGGGCAAATGACTTACAAACAGCAGTTACCGTAAATTTCCAACCATTGTCGAGACTCATCACTTTGCCAATCGGATTTTCTTTTCCAAAGTATTTTTCGGCTATTTCTTGAGTAATAACTATCGATGCCGAGTCGTGGAGAGGGTTCAATTTATTTCCTTTAACTATCTCTACATCAAACAAATCAATAAAATTTTCATCGGCATAATAAAAATCACTCAACGTAAAATGCTTTTTTTGGTAGCTCACCAATTTGTGGCTTCCTTTGATAATTCGCACTGTTTGTTCTATATTTTTGCTATAAATAGGCAAGGTTTCGGCAAGTAAAATGGGGGTTTTAATCACTTTTCGTGTTTGGTTTTCAAACCTCGAAGACACGTTTACTCTGTAAATTCTATCGGCTTTGGAGAAATGCCTATCGTAGTTTAAATGCTGACTTACAATAATATATATGATAATACTTGCAGCCATTCCAAGCGCCAAGCCCAAAATATTTATAAAAGCATAAATTTTATGCCTCAAAATATTGCGAATTGCTATTTTAAGATAATTGAAATACAATTTTTTGATAACTATTTGATTATTTTAAACATTTTGAAAACCATAAAACTTAAAAAAACAGCCAAACCAATAGCTAAAATCCAAAGTAAATAAACAGGTACTTGAAAACGTTTTGATAAATTCTGGTTGTTCAAATTTGGAAACACTTTTCCAACCTCTACCATGCTTAGTGCTAATGGAATGCTATCTGTAAAATAGTTCAAATCGTACAAAGGTGCTGATACTCTACTACTTCCAAAGTACAAATCATACGTTTTGCCAGCTTCCAAGTGCGCTATAAGGTAAGCGTTTTGCTGAAAAGCTCGCACCGAGATTAATTCTAATGGCGCATCATCTTGGTTATCAATCTCTAATTTGATTTGCTGAGCTTTAAAATTTGTAAATGAAATTTCATTGGGAGTACTTGAGGTAATAACAAATTTATAATTGTGCCTATCGTATTGCTGCAAATTAAATTTTTTTTCGCCTACTGTATCTATTTTCAAAAGACTTGCTTTTCTTAAAAAATAATCACTATCTTTGAAGACAAAGCGCAATTTATCAATAAATTCGGGTTGTTTAAATTTGATTGTAACTATGCTTTTTCCTCTAATAAGTGTGTTATCTTGGCTAAAAGCTGGCGAAATAAGCTGCATATAGTTTTTTTGGGTAGTAATGTGTTTTCGAAAAAAAACGGTTTTCAGTGCCAATTTTTCTTTGCTATTGCCCGTCAATTCTAGCTTGAAATAAATAAAACTGGTAATTGGAATGTCTTGAATTAAAATTTGAACCTGTTTTTCATTTTTCTCTTCAATATGAAAAAGCGACGAATTTTTTAAAATATACCAGTCTTTTTTATTTAAACTCCCCAATATTTTTACCGAAACAATTGCTTGAGTTTTTTCTAAAGTAAGTATAAAATTAGAAATTTCTTCCTTACGCTTATTTTCAACTAAAATTTCTCTCATGCCTTTGCGGGCGTGGTATTTGTTTTTGACAATAGGCAATTTGCTTAGCTTTGTCGAATAGTTATGTTTTCTATCTAATCGCAAAATATATGGAACTTCGTTGTTTTGAGCATCATAAAGCCTAATATCGGGCAATTCATAACGCAATTTTGAAGTTACATCGGGATTCAAATAAATGTTATAAAACCCTGAAGTATCTACTCTTTCGATTGTTGCATGCCACCTAAATTCCTGTGCAAAAAGACTTTGGCAAATGAAAAGAAAAACGAATAAAAAATAGTTTACACGCATTAAATTTTATATTTTATTACTATACTAACTAATAAGACATTTTTGAAAAACAAATAATTACAAAAAAATATCCAAATAAAGTAATTCGGTTATTTTTCAACGAGTCAATGTGTATTTTGATTTATGATACATAAATGAGGCAAGCAACAAAATAACTCCCATGAATAGAAATTCAATAACTTGCTCTGTTTTTGAAATTCGAAAAATATCATAAGCAAACATTTTCAAAACCGTAAGAAAAAATAGCACCAAAGCAATATTTCGCAAGCCTTGAAATGAAATGAACATACCCAATGAAATGAGCAGAAATGAAATACTTCCCCATAACAAAGTATAAGGCATAGTATGAACTTTTATAACATATTCCGAAAGTAAAAAGCCACTTCGATAATTATTGACTAAATAAATGCTATCCAGCTCAGAACTAAACACAAACATAAACATAAACACCGAAAACCAAAGCGAAAACACTGCCATACGCGACTTTATTCGTTTACAAACTACGGCGGCTCTAAGTGCTATAAAAACAATAAGCAATAAAATTGCAATTATAACAAAATGAGAAGCATAAGCATGAAAACTGGCACCCGATTGTAGCAAAAAAGAATCTCGAACATCAATAAAAAGTGGCTGATAAAAAAGCATATACACAAAAAAAGCAAAAAAACCAGCATACCACGAGAGCATATTCAATTTCCATCGTTGAATAAAAAGTGCGGGCAAAGAAGCCAACGACATAAACGCAAAATTATAAATTCCAAGGTAAATTTTTATCGAATTTTCATACTCAACACGCTGCATTACTTGATATCTAATTTCGAGTAAAAATGATAAATAAAAAGTAATCAACATTATTGCACCTACAATTATTTTCAAAATAGATGTAGGAATAAATACAAACTTTTTATTGGGCGATTTGCTTATTATAAAGGCATAAATTCCTAACATTACCGATGAAAAAAAACTGACAATGAAGCCTTTATTAAGCAAAATAGGCATAGAATTGGACAAAGACGACGCGTTGATGTAAATTCGCCACAAGTCGATGGTTAAACTTGTGAGCATAAGCAACAACAAACCTAAAGAACTGAGCCTCATTACATTAAAATTAACTTTTTGCGAAAGCCAAAGAATTAACACCATTTGAATAGCCCAAACCAATGTTATTGTTTTGCCAACCATTTGAACCGGCGGAACTAATGCGGCAAATAAAATAACCAAACCAAGCAACAAGTTCAATACATTTACATCTATTTCGTTTTTTTTATACAAAATTAAAAAATAAATAAAATTGAACAAACCCATAATTGCAGTAAACAAACCATCGTATTCTGGTAGGGTTTGGCGAATAATAACAATCATTCCGGTGTAGTACATTAAATTGGAAACCACTATCATAGAAAGCTGAAGTGGCAAAAAACGCTGCTTGTGTTTGATGTTGTAAACCAAATGCATGCTTACAAAAAGGACATAAAAAACGGTTAAAAATGCAAAAGCAGCTAAATGAGGAATTGGTTTTTCTTCCAGATAAAGTAAAATATACCAAGCACCAACAAAACCGATGGTTCCATAAAATGCCATAATATTTAAAATCAGCCATTTTTTGAAATACACCAAAATCAAAATTCCAATATTTATGACCAAAAGATAATAAAAAAGTATAAGATAACTGTCCACACTAAATCGTACAAGCAAAGGAGCAGTAAAAGCAGCAAGTGTAGCAAAAAAAGCAAGCTCTAGCCTATTGTAAGCTATCGACAAACCCACGGTAAAAGCAGTAACAAGAAAGATAAATACAAATGCAATAAGCTCAGATACAATATTATAATCGTCATAAGCTATGGCAATAGTGTAATACAAAACAGCCATTCCACCACCAAGCAAAACTGAACTAAATGCTCTATAATTTTTATGCAAAAAATGAGCAATAGCAATTAATATAGTACTACTCAATATTCCTACCGAAACTCTTCCAGTATTATTAATCCAACTACTTTCAATTGCATATTTCACAAAAAAAGCAATTCCCAAAGCAAGCACTACAATTCCTATCTTGTTGATAATCGATTCGCCAAAAAATTCTTCTTTTGAGTAGCGGCTTTGCTTTATTTTTTCAGACAAAGCTTCTATTTTCTCAGGCAATTTGCTGGTTTTGCGTATTTGCTTGCGAATATTTTCTTGCTGTTCTTCGGTTTGTAAAATACGAAAATCGGCATTTAAGCTTTGCTTATAATTTTTTAGTACATTGTTGTTTTTTGTTATGCGTCGTTCTCTATCTCGCTGATTTCGAGATATTTCAGCATTCAATTTAGTAAATTGCTTGTTTAGCTTTTCTACTTTTCTATTTGTTTCACCCTGAAAAATAATCAAAACCACCATCACTATTACAATGGCAAGAATAATTACAAGTAAAACAGGTACAGCTATTTGCATGAAAATTTTTAGTTAAATTTTTTTCATTAAAATAAAAAATTGCGTAATCAAAGTAAGTTAATTGAAACCTCTAAATTACGTAATTTTTCAAGCTCAATTATTACATTTAAACAATAGAAAAAATCAAAATATAATATTATTTTATTAAAATATCAAAAAAGATGAATTTTTATATTTAAAAATTTCAAAAAAACCAAATTCAACTTTTCTTTTCTGTGATAAAATGTGCAATTTGACAATTTGCTATTCTAATTTTAAAAAAAAATTGCGTAATTTTACTTTTTTTAGAATTTCAGTTACTTTCAAGTTACGTTATTATTTTTCCTTTTCCACATTCATATAATCCTGAAAATTGTAATGCAACGATGCCATTTTGATAGCCGTTACTGCCGCTTCATCGCCTTTGTTGCCATGTTTTCCGCCAGCTCTGTCGAGGGCTTGCTGCAAGTTATCGGTAGTTAAAACGCCAAAAATAATCGGCATATTGTATTTGATATTCAAATCAGTAATTCCATTTGCTACACCTTGGCAAATAAAATCGAAATGCCGAGTTTCACCTTGAATTACGCAACCCAACACAATTATGGTGTCCACCTTACTGTATTCGGCAAAAAATTGCGCGCCCAAAGTAAGTTCGAAACTTCCCGGAACATAACGCTTGTAAATATTTTTTGCATCTACCCCATGTTTTATCAAGGTTTCGTAAGCTCCTTTGTAAAGAGCCTCCGTAATTTGGGTATTCCATTCCGAAACTACTATCCCAACCTTCAAATCAGTAGCTTCGGGCACTGTATTTGGGTCATAATTAGAAAGATTCTTGAGTAATGTAGCCATTTCTATATTTTATTATATACACATTCAAAAAAAAAACAGCTTGCAACAAATATTTATTTGTTTTCTGGCATATTTCCGTGCGAAAATACGACTTTTTTTAAGAAAACAAAAAACATTTTCTAAAAAAAAGAAATAAAAAAGCCGACTTTTTTTAAGAAAGTCGGCTTTTCTACGAACAATGAATTATAAGTAGAGACCAAAATAATTGTATATTTAATTTTGCTAAGTACTTAAAAATAAGCAAATAACAAAGGCTTTACTCAAAAATAAAATAGCACTCGGGCTTAAAATTATTTCTTTAAATTCAATTTTGCTCTTGTGATGTATTTATCAATATCTCTGGCTTCTTGCGATTTTTTATAATCTGCTTTTATTTGCTCAAAAAGCTCAAGAGCTTCTTTATTTTTGCCCAAAATTTCATACGCAATGCCCGCTTTGTGTAAATAAACAGGAGTTGTAAAGTCATTTTCATTGCTTTCAGCGGCTTTCAAGTAAAAAGAAATGGCTTCGTCAGTTTGCCCTTTTTCCATGTAAGCATCGCCAGTAGCACCAATGGCAACAGCACTTATAAGCTTATCGTCAGAAGAAAATTCTTTCAAATGCTTAATGGCTTCGTCGTACTGACCTAAATACAAATAAGAAATACCTGCATAATAATATGCCAAATTTCCCACCTTGGTAGAGCTGTAATCGTCAATAATATCAAGAAAACCAGCTTGGTTTCCATCGCCATTCAAAGCTAATTTGAACGAATCGGCTTCAAAATATTGCTGCGCGCCCCAAATTTGCTCTTGCGCTTCAGCTTCGAGCGGCTTCAAATAGTAGTTGAAATAAGCAAACACACCGGCTATTGCTATTAAAATACTTGCAGCTACGATAATTAAAATTTTTTGATTTCTCTCAATGTATTGCTCTGCTTTGCTAAGAGTTTCATTAATTTGAAGAGGCTGAGTATCAATCTTTATTTGCTCTTTTGAAATTTTTGTCATTGATATAAATTTTGTAATTTGTTATTTTATTTTATCACAAAAAAAAGAAAAAATCATTCTTTTCAATTTATTTGCTTCTTGTTCTTTCAAGTAAAAAAAAATTTGTTGAAAAAATTCCCGCAAATGTAAAAGTTTTATTAGAAACATAAAAAAAATTAACCGAAAAATGTAACTTTGCACGCAATAATTTTTTTCGTTCATATTGATAAAATCTTGTAAGAGCCTGAAAAGCTTATGTATTTAGAAAAAATATCTATTTTTAATTATCGAAATATTTCAGAACTTTCTCTCGAATTATCATCGGGAGTGAATGTTTTTGTAGGAAAAAACGGAGTTGGGAAGACCAATTTTCTCGATGCAGTGTATTATTTATCGTTTTGCAAAAGCTTTTCGAGCTTTAGCGATGCGCTAAATATCCGTTTTAAGCAAGATTTTTTTCTCATCGATGCGCTTTATTCCAGAAACCAAAACGAAGAACACATTGTTTGCAGCTTAAAAAGAAACCAAAAAAAGGTATTTAAACGCAATAAAAATATCTACAAAAAGCTAGCCGACCACATCGGACTCATTCCTTTGGTACTCATTTCGCCAGCCGACAGCACTTTAATTACCGATGGCAGCGAAGAACGCCGCAAATTTATCGATGGCGTTATTTCGCAATTTGACCGCATCTATCTTACTAACTTACTCAAATACAATAGAATATTATTACAACGCAATACACTCTTGCGCGATTTTGCCGACAAACGAAATTTCAACGCCGAAATGCTCGACATTTACAACGTACAACTTTCCAATTTAGGCGATGAAATTTTTAAAAAACGCAAACTTTTTATCGAAGAATTAATTCCTGTTTTCCAAGAATATTACAACCTCATTTCGGGCAATAGCGAAAAAGTTAGCTTAGAATACACTTCAAAGCTAAGCGAAAAACCTCTTTATGAGCTACTTATCGAAAACATAGAGAAAGATAGAATCCTGCAATATACCAGCAAAGGCATACACCGCGACGAGCTATCGTTCAAGCATTCAGGCTATTCGCTCAGGAAAGTAGGTTCACAAGGGCAACAAAAAAGTTTTCTTTTGGCTTTAAAATTGGCACAATATTCATATATTTACAAAACAACCAACATAAAACCTATTCTACTTTTAGATGACATTTTCGACAAACTAGACTCAGAACGTGTTAAAAATTTAATAGAAACTGTGGGTTTAAATAATTCGGAAAAGAATAATTTGCTTTTTGGTCAAATTTTCATTACCGACACCAACGAAAACAGAATAAAAGAAATTTTGGAAAGTAACAACTTCAAATACAAGATAATAAACTTTTGAAAATTCAATTGTTCAATTATTATTTTATAATCAAATTCCATACTAATTCATAGCATAAAAAATGAGACGAAGCAACGCACAAACCTTAGGTGAAGTATTGCAAGAATACATCAAAACGCTCAAACTTCAAGGAAAACTTGATGAAGTAAAAATTCACGACCATTGGAATGAGTTGCTGGGACTTACCATAGCCAATGCCACAAAAGAAGTGCGCTTGCACAATAATGTACTGTTTGTGTATATGAAATCATCGGTTATTCGCAGCGAATTGAACATGATGCGCACCTCCATAGCCAAAGCCTTAAACGAGCGCATGGGAAAAGAAATAATTACTGAAATAATAATCAGATAGTTAGATAAAAAACCTACCAAATTTATTTTAACAAAAAAGACCTCAAAAATTTATAATTTTTGAGGTCTAACAAACTAATAAATTATCGCTTAAAATTTTTCTCTATCAGCAAAAAAGAAATTACTTTCAATCATTGCATTTTCATCGCTATCCGAGCCATGAACAGCGTTTGATTCTACGCTTTCGGCATATTTTTTTCTAATTGTACCTTCTTCAGCTTTTGAAGGGTCAGTAGCACCTATCAATTTGCGAAAATCGGCAATAGCATTGTCTTTTTCGAGCATCATAGCCACAATTGGACCCGAACTCATAAAACTAACTAAGCTTCCAAAGAAAGGTCTTTCGGCGTGAACTGCATAAAATCTTTCAGCATCATGTTTGCTTAACAAAGTCATTTTCATGGCTTTAATCTTAAATCCGGCAGCAGTGATTTGCTGAATAATTTCGCCAGTAAAGCCTTGTTCTACGGCTCTAGGCTTTATCATTGTGAAAGTTAAATTTCCCATTTTTTTAATACAAAGTTTAAATTATTTTTAACTGAAACATTAATTTTAAAAACACTCAAAAAAAGTTTGCTCTTTCAAAAATAGAATATAACAAATTAATATTCAAGTGATTATTAAAACAATTATCTTTAATATTTTGTACAAAAATAAAAAGAAAAAATTAAAAATACGAACGTTTTTATTATTCAAGCATTATTTTTTTGCTTTTTTAAAATAAATTTCATAAATTGAATTTTTAAATTTCAACCCTCGAATAGTAAGTTTAAGAAATTTAACTTTAAATTGTTTTACCAAACTAAAAAAAATATTTCTCAAAATAATTTTTAGGATAAAATAAAATGCCGAGAAAAATATTTTATAAAAAATAGGTAAAGCATAGGAACTTACAAATTTGAAGGTTAATCCTTTTTGTTAAAAAAAAACTTCAATCTAAGCACAATGTCAGAAAAAAAAGAAAAGCTGTCGAAAAAATTTTATGAAGAAGAACTCGAAAGACTTCAAATAGAATTAGTTAAAATGCAAATGTGGATAAAACAACAAGGGCTAAAAGTAGTAGTAATTTTTGAAGGAAGAGACGCTGCCGGAAAAGGCGGAACCATAAAACGAATAACCGAAAGCTTAAATCCTCGTATTTGCAGAGTAGTAGCACTTGGAACCCCCACCGAACGCGAAAAAACTCAATGGTATTTTCAACGTTACGTAGCGCATTTGCCAGCTGCTGGCGAAATGGTTTTGTTCGATAGAAGTTGGTACAATCGTGCTGGTGTAGAGCGAGTTATGGGCTTTTGCACCGAAGAAGAGTATTGGGATTTTCTAAGAGCCTGCCCAAGTTTTGAACAAATGTTGATTCGTTCGGGCATAATTTTGATAAAATACTGGTTTTCAGTAAGTGAAGCCAAATCGTGGAAGTTGAGCGATATGGACGTAGAGTCGCGCAAACGCTGGGTTGAATATTCAAAAGCCAAAGACGACATGTTTGCTTATGCCGACACAAAAGTTTCGCCATGGTTTGTGGTGGAAGCCGACGATAAAAAACGTGCACGCTTAAATTGCATCGTACATTTAATGGGACAAATTCCATATCAAAATGTTGAATTAAAGACAGTTACACTTCCACCACGTGAAAAACAAAAAGGCTATGTACGCCCACCAATGACAGAGCAAACATTTATTCCTGAAATTTATTAACAATAATTAAATTCGCATTTTTCAATTTTTGTTTATCTTTGCCCAAAGTTTCAATTTCAAAAATAGCTTGAAATTGAAACTTTTTTATTGAACTGTTTTGTTTGCACAAAAAAAATTCGTTAAAAATTTAGGTAAAAAAACAGATTTTAAATCCCATCAAATTTTAATTAAGAAAAGTGAATAAACTACCCATTTCAGAAATAAATAAGCTAAAAAAAGCCATCGAGAATGCAAATTCAATTGTTCTTACTGGGCATCAAAATCCTGATGCTGATTGCATTGGCTCAAATTTAGGCTTTTATCACTTTCTTGCTCAAAGTAAGGAAAACATAAAAATAATAATGCCCAATCGATTTCCCGAGAACCTGAAATGGATGCGAGGAGCTGACAAAATACTTGTTTTTGAGAAAGATACAGAAAATTGCCAGCAAATAATCGAAAAAGCCGATTTGATGTTTAGCCTCGATTACAACAGTTTTCATAGGGTTGGAAAAATGCAAGAATCGCTCGAAAAAGCAACTTGCACCAAAGTGATTATAGACCACCACCCTCAACCAAGCAACGAATTTGACATTGCTTTTTCTGATACGTCGGTAAGTTCGGCATCTGAGTTGGTTTTTGCAGTTATGATGGAATTATCTGAAAAGCAATCAATTCCAACAGCATCAGCCGAAAGTATTTTGGCAGGAATAATAGCCGATACTGGCTGCTTTGCCTTCAACTCATCTACACCCGAAACTTATTTAGCGGTAGCAAATTTGCTGGAGCAACAAGTTGATAAAGACTACATTAAAGGCAAACTTTTTGATACTTATTCCATTAATCGCACACGATTGATGGGCTATTTATTAAGTGAAAAAATGGTTGTTTTGCCCGAATATAGAACGGCTTATATTATTTTAACCAACGAAGAAAAAGAAAAATTTGGTTATCAAATAGGTGATTCAGAAGGTTTTGTTAATTTACCACACTCCATCGAAAATATAATTTTTTCGGTATTTATTATGGAGCATGAAGGTTTTGTAAAAATGTCGCTCCGCTCAAAAGGCAGTTTTGATGTAAATATGCTTTCGCGAAAATATTTTAACGGAGGCGGGCACAGAAATGCAGCTGGTGGCAAAGAATTTGATTTATCGGTAGATGAAACGGCTCAAAAACTAATCAATCTATTACCTATTTATAAAGAAGAGTTGCTTAAAAGTTAAGTCTTTTAACTCAATTTATTTTTTAAGAAAAAAAAACAAAATAATAAAAAAATATAATGAATCGACTTTTATTTTATTTTTTCATTACTTTCTTAGCTTTTTCGTGTAGCGAAGAAAATAAAAAGCCAAGCATGATTCCGAAAGAGGAGTTTAAAAAATATAAAACTCCTTTAGAAAAAGCAAATCGTGGATTAATAAAAATAGATAAAGACCGAATCGATGCCTACGTAAAGCGCAGAAATTGGAAAATGCAAGAAACAAAAGCCGGATTGCGCTACATGATTTACGAAAAAGGAAGCGGGGAAAAAATTAATGCCGGAGAGGTAGTAGAACTCAATTACAAAGTAGAATTACTCGATGGGAGCTTGTGCTATTCATCTGATTCGTTGGGTGCTAAGTCGTTTAGAGTTGGACAAGGCGGAGTTGAAGCCGGCTTGGAAGAAGGCATTTTATTGCTCAACGTGGGCGACAAAGCTCGTTTTATTATTTTACCCTTCATGGCTCATAGCTTATTGGGCGATTTTGACAAAATACCTCCTCGTTCTATAATAGTTTACGACATAGAAGTTTTACGGAAAATTCATTATTAAAATAGATTAAAATTTTAGAACTCCAATGAAAAAAATTATTTATTTATTACTTTTAGCAAGTTTATTTTCGTGCAATAGCAATGGTTTCAAAGAACACGAAAGCGGCTTGCAATATCGCTTTGTAGAAGAAAACCCAACGGCACAACGCCCAAAATTAGGCGATGGTTTAGTTATCTTTTTGAAATATACAACCGAAGACGATTCTGTTCTGTTCAACGGTTCTTTCAGAGTAAAACTAACCGAACCCTCGCACAAAGGCGGAAGTATAGAAGATGCCTTCGCACTAATGCACAAAGGTGATAGTGCTGAATTTCTGATAGATGCGAAGAGTTTTATCCGCAACACAGTGCAAGCCGATAAATTTCCAGAATTCATAGAAAAATCGAGTAAATTAAAATTTTACATACGCTTAAATGAAATTTTATCGCCCGAGCAAATGGAAAAAATGCAACAACAACTTGATGCACAAGGCAAAGCTGCCGAAACAATGCTTCTTGACGATTACATCGAAAAAAATGAAATAACGCAAACACCCACAGAAAGCGGAATGTACATTATCCCTATAAAAAGTGGAAATGGCAAAGCCGTTGAGTTAAAAGACTCATTGATAGTTCATTATACAGGAATGTTTCTCGATGGAACTATTTTTGATTCGTCGATAAAACGCAACGAGCCATTTGGTTTTGTTTTAGGTGGAAATCAGGTAATTGAGGGCTGGGAAGAGGGCTGTAAAGGTTTAAAAAAAGGCGACAAAGTTCGCTTAATTATTCCATCGGGCTTAGCTTACGGAAAAAAAGGCTATTCTGAGCTAATCGCTCCTTTTACAACACTAATTTTTGAAATAGAGCTTTTAGAAATAAAATAGACGCAACCTTTTTGTATTCGTTTGCATCTACAAATTAGCAAATATCTTAATAATTTTAACAATAAAATTAAATGAAAAATAAATTAATTTATCCACTTTTATTAGCAATATTTTTCACTCTTTTGTTTCTTTCATGCGAAAAAGAGAATTTAAGAGAAGAAGAGGAATTGCTTCTGGAACAATACATTAAAGATAATAACATAACCGTAGAACCTAAAGCTAGCGGGTTGTACTATATCGAAACCAAAGCCGGAACAGGCACAACTCCACGCTTGGGAATGTATGTAAAAGTAAAATATACCGGAAAACTTCTAAAAGATGGAACTGTTTTCGATACAACTGATGGCAAAACAACAATCCCTGTTTTTGTACTTGGAAACTTAATTCAAGGTTGGAACGAAGGATTGACTTACATGAAAGTAGGAGGAAAAGCCAGATTAATTATTCCGTCATCGATAGGTTATGGCTCACAAGGTTCAAGTGGTTCTATTCCTGCTTATGCTACTTTAATATTTGATATTGAATTAATTGATACTTACAATTAATTTATATAAAAAGAAAACTTTCTTACTCGAAGGAGAAAAATCCGTTAAAGTTAGAAAGTTTTTTTTTGTCTCAAAAATTAGGAAAGCTTATTTGTTTAAAAGCCTCAATTGCGTAAAAATCAGTCATTCCAGCCACATAATCTGTAACAATTTGCTCTGAAGAAATTGAATCCCCATATTTTTCTTGCATTTTTTCTAAGTAGTTACCAAATTCACTATCTATCAACAATCTGCTTTCTTTATATTTCTCAAAATCATAATGATTTTTAAGAATCAAATCATTCAAATAGTAAAAAAGTTTTTCGATAATATTTTTTGCCTTTTCGGCATTTCTATTTTTGTCGGGGCTCAAATAAATATTTCGGTAATTAAAATCACGCAAATATTTAATGGCTTCAAATTTTTCATCGGAAAAGCCTATTTTCGATTCTTTTGCTGAATTTGCAATAATATCATCAACTAATGTGCTGATTATATTACTATTAGATGTACCTAAGTATTTTTTTACATTTTCAGGAATTGATGTTTTTTGAATTAATTTAAGCGTAAGTGCATCTTCAATATCGCGCCCAAGATAGGCTATTTTATCCGAAAATCGAACAATGCAAGCTTCTAAAGATGCCGGAATATTATTTCTGCTTTTAATTGTTTCCAAATCTACTAACTCGGCTCTTGGCATCAGGTATTGTTCGTATTTTTCGCCGTTGTGAGTTATTATTCCGTCTTTTACGGCATAAGTCAGATTTAAGCCTTTGCCATTGTTTGCTATATGTTCAACGATTCTATAACTGTTTATTTCGTGAATAAATGCTCCATTTCCGCCAAGCAATTTGTTCAAAATCCACTCACCATCGTGCCCAAAAGGCGCGTGTCCTAAATCGTGCCCCAAGCCCATAGCAAAAGCCATTTCTACATCAAGCTCCCAACCATTGGTATTCAGCCCTTTACAAATACTTTTTGCAATAGTTGCCACATGCAAAACGTGCTCGATGCGTGTACAAATGTGGTCATTTTGAGGGGCAAAAAATACTTGAGTTTTGTGTTTTAATCGTCTGAAAGCCAAGGAGTGAATAATTGCAGTTTGGTCTCGAAAATAGGCACCGCGAGTATCTTCGCTAATTTCTTTTGTTCGTTTAAGATACTGTTCGTTTGAAAAAGGATTTTTCATAGCAAAAAATAAAAAGGTAAAACAAAGCAAGAATCAAAAATTTCTAATTTTACAAATATACTCTTTTTTTTTGAAGAAAACTAAAATAGTTCTCGTTTTTTGCTGTGTTTTTCAAAATAAAAACTTTTAAATTTTCAACTTTGCGAAAAAATAAATAATCACAAAAAATTAAAAATATAAAAGTTTTTAGAATAAACTAATTTTTTAGTATGAATAGTTATTTTTCTATCAAAAAATTATAAATCAACATGCTTAAAAACATATAAACTTCTATCGTCTGGGTTTCCAATAACAAATTGCAATTGGTTTTCGTCAAATTTACGTAAAATCATCTGGTTATCAACTTCTTGACCTATAAATTTCACATTTACAATGCTATCATTTTGCACGCTCCAAGAGCCTTGCTGAATTTTACCATTTACGTTTTCTATTACCGAAAAATCATTTTTAAAAGTCATTTTCACAACTTGTTGCAGAATATTTATACGTCCCTCTTCCATCAATCTTTTTGTTTCTTCCGAAGAAGCTGGAGTTAAAAACACAATGTCGCTTAGTTGCCAAGAACCTATGAGATGAGAGAATTTTTCAGAAGCATCTTTCTTATCTTCAGCTTGTTCTGAGCATGAAAAATTAGCTATCAATGCAATAAAAGCAATAAAAAACACGAGATTTTTTTTCATTTTAATTAGTTATTTAGTTAGAAATTAATTTAATAAAACGTATTTTTAAAGTTCTATTTTAAAAGAAAAAAAATAAATTATACTTTATTTTTTCTCTAAAAAATAAGGCAAAAAAGAACTCTAAAAAATAATTTTATCAATCTTTTTTTAAACAACAAAAATACAAATATAATTCCAAAATTTGCAGAATGTGCCACAAAATGATTTGCTTATTGAACCAATAAAAGTATCTTTGCCAAATAAAATAGAAAAGAAATTTCATCTTAACTAATTAATTTTCAAATTATTAATTTAAAATCAAAAGAAATAAAATGGCTTTTGTAACACAAGAAAAATTATTCTCAAAACAATGGTTTGTAGCTTACAGTTTAATTGTATTAGGCGCATTTATACTAGCAACAGGTTTCGTTTTTTTCATTACTCCCTATAAAATTGTACCAGGTGGAGTCTATGGAATTTCGATTGTGGTTCATTACCTTACAGTTGGGTTGTTTGATTTTATGCCTAATGGCGTGCCTATCGGATTGTTTGCGCTTTCGATGGATATACCACTTACTATTTTGGGAATCAAAATTTTAGGTCCTCGTTTTGGTGTCAAAACAGTGGTCGGTTTTATTTTTACTGCCGTGTTTGTAGATGTTTTAACCTCGTATATAGGTACAAATGACCCACTTGGCTTAGCCGACGATATTTTGCTTTCGAGTATTTTTGGCGGCGTAGTTATTGGAATTGGCTTGGGGCTTATTTTCAAATCGCGTGCAACTTCCGGCGGAACGGATATTGTAGCCATGATTATTGCCAAATATACCAAAATGTCGCTCGGACAATTGATGATTTACGTAGATTCGGCTGTGGTTTTCATTGGCTTAGCTGTTTTTCAAGATTGGAAAATACCTTTGTACTCGTGGATTGTTATTTTTATTACCGGAAAAGTTATTGACATTATACTCGAAGGTACAAGTGCTGAAAGGGCTTTATTTATTATTTCGGATAAGTTTGAAGATATAAAAAATAAAATACTCGACGACTTGAAAAGAGGTGGAACTTTTATTCAAGCCGAAGGAATGTACAGCAACAAAGAAAAACAAATGATTTTTACGGTGGTAAATCGCAGAGAATTAGAGATTTTGAAGTCTTTCATTAGCAAAATAGACCCTTACGCTTTTATTGCAGTTGTAGATGCTAGCGAAATTTTGGGCGAAGGATTTAAGCGGTTGCAAGAACACGAATTATAAAAGTAATCTGGTAATTTTTAAATTTAAAAATTTGGCAATTTGAAAATGTAAAAGTTCTAAAATTGCCAAATTTTCATTTTTTGTTTCGTAACAAATAAAAAATAAACATCTGTACTATTTTTTTTGAACAAATACCTTGTTATCTACTTATTTTTAAGTACTTAGCAAATAAAATAGACTATTAATTTTGAAGGCACAAGTTAAATACTAAACAATGCGTTTTTATCGTTAAGAAAAGAAAACTATTCATTATTCTAAATATTTTGCACGATATGAAAAACAAATTCATTGCAGTCGTTTTACTTTTTACTTTTTCTGTATTTTTAGGCTGCGAAAAGGAAGAAACCACAGAAAAAGAGACGCTTTACGTCAAATTTATCAATTCGAGCGCTTCGGAATATACCATTTACAGCATACAATTGCGAGCGCGAGGTTCGGCAGCAAACCACACTACGCCAACCGAAAATTGGGGTGCAAATATTTTGCAAAACGGCAAAACGCTTGCACCTGGAGCGCACGAGTTTTTCACACTCGAAATTCCAAATTTGGAATGGAGCGAATACAGAGTGGGAGTTATCGACAATGGAAACAATTTGATGCTGCACGAACAAGTAGGTTTTTCGAGCAATTATGAATGCCCTATCACGCATTGGGGCAGCGATGAACGAACGGTAGAAGTTACTGTAAAGAAAGATATTTTTACCGGTTTAATTAATTACAGTGGTTATTCCGATTTTGCAGGAATTGAGAATTGACAAAAAAAACTTTCCAAAAGTTTTCGTTTCGAGAACTTTTGGAAAGTTTACAATTTAAAGTTTCACTATTTTTTTGACGTACGATTTATTGTTGTATTTCAATTTCAAAAAATAAATGCCTGAATTAAGTGATGCGGTATTAATTGAACTGTTCTTTTGTGTGTATTGATTAGAAATTATTGTTTTTCCTTCTATTGACAATAAACTTACTTCAAGTATTTCATTTTCAATAAATTCAGAAATTTCTATTTGTAAAAAATCTTGTGCGGGATTTGGGAAAACTCTAAAAAGTTTTTCATCGAAACTCAAATTTTCAATACCTACCGTTGATTTTCTAACTTGCACATTATCAAACCAAACAGAATCTTGTTTGTTATTAACTCCAAAAAAGCCATAATTAACATAAAAAATCACTTTTTTGATTTTTGATTTATCAACCACTCCATTATAAGGCTCATTTGTAAACCAATACGAACTAAAATCGCGCGAGTAAGTGTGGAAGTCTCCGTCTTTGTTCACACTATAAATGTTATAAACTGGCGTAGCATCTGTTTTTCTGCCGGCAACATCTACTAAATCGGCTCTTACAATTACGGAATTACTTAAATTTTTGGTCTTCATATCGAAAGCAAATTCTGGGTGATTGCTCATATCCACAGGGCGGTCAAAATCTAGCTCAAAATACGGAGGCGCAGCTGCATTTTGAATGTTGTATTTTACCTTTAAACTTCCATCTTTAGCACTGAAAATAAATGTGTTAGCTGTATTTGGCGATGCAGTAATGTTTTGAATAGATTTGTCCTCAAAATCCTCTACCATTAAATTATTTCCATCAGGAATTTGTATTAATTTCACTGGCTTTGAATAATTTGTAGGAACATTGTCTTTTGAAAAAAGCAATTTCACTTCGCCTTCGGTTGCTCCCCAATTTACTGTAATTGCGTTAGTTCCTTGTCCTGCAGTAATTTGGGCATCGGCAGGCACAGTCCAATTGTAACTACCACCTACAATATTTCCCACACTGTAAGAAAGCGCAGTTTCGTTTGCTCTAACAAATTCACTTCCAAGTATTTCAACAGGCGAAGCTTCTTTATACACACGTACATAATCCACCTCCATACGTGTAGGAAAAATGGCATCGTCCACGCCTTGTGCACCACCCCAATTACCGCCAACAGCCACATTCAGAAGCAAATGAAAAGATTTGTCGAAGGGCCATTTTTCCCAATCGGAACTGCTATTAAATGTAAAATATTTCACATTATCCACAAAAAGTTCAATTTTTGTTTCAGTCCAATTCATCGAATACACGTGAAATGCGGTTGCCGCATCGCTTAGTGCATACGACAAGCCCACTTGTGTGCCAATGGAATGGTTAAATGCCTTTGTATGAACAGTTCCATGAATTTTAGTTGGGTCATAGCCCACATATTCCATAATGTCAATTTCGCCACTAGCAGGCCAACCGCCATATTCCCAATTGGTTGGAAGCATCCAAATAGCAGGCCAAGAACCTCGTCCTCCGGCTACTTTTGCTCTTACTTCTATTTTTCCATATTTCCAGTCGCCTTTGTTGCGAGTAACCAAACGTGCTGAGGTATAATTCATTCCGCCAAAACTTTCTTTTCTGGCTTCGATAATGAGTTTTCCACTTTCGACACGCGCATTTTCGGTACGGTTTTCGGTATAATATTGCAACTCATTATTTCCCCAGCCGCCGCCGCCTACATCGTAACTCCATTTTGTAGAACTGGGCAAGCCGCTATAATCAAACTCATCGCTCCAAACCAATTCAAGATTTTGCCCTTGAGCAAAAGAATAAATAAAAAGAAAAACGAAGTATAGTAATTGTTTTTTCATTTTTTATCAATCGTTTAAATAATGTTTATACTCAAATTAAAATTATAATTATTTCAAAATTTCAATTTGTAGAATTATTTATAATGGTTTCTTTACATTTAAAACAGGTAAAAAACAATTTCATTTCTACCTATTTTTCTACATCAAATTTTAATTTATACTTTGATTTTTAAAATATTATCATTGCTTCAAATACATCAAAATTAATTAAATTAATAACCTTTTATATTTAAAACTAAATTTCAAAATTTCTCAAAAAAGAAGATAATTTTAGTTGTTTTTAATAAATCTAATAACTTTAACGTTGTCCGATTCTGTTATTTTTGCAACATACATTCCGTTAGCAAGTTCCGAAATGTCAATAGTTTGTTCGCTGTTAATCAAAGAGTTAGTTATAAGCAATTTGCCACGCAAATCGTAAATAGCTAGTGTGGCTTCTTTTTCTAATAACGAACTGACTATCAATTTATTTTGTGCAGGATTTGGAAATAATTTAATACTTGCAAGTGGCGAAATTTCAGGAATATCGGTCAAATTTATCGAAACTTTGCAAGTAGCTGTTTTTTTACCATCGGCACTTGTTACCGTGATGGTAGTTGTACCAGCCGAAACGCCTGTAATTAAGCCCGTTGAGCTAACTGTGGCAACTGCTTTGCTGCTCGAAGTATAAGTAACAGCCTTGTTTGCAGCGTTTTCGGGAAACACAGTTGGGTATAATTGTATCGTTTTTCCAATTTCAACGTTTGCCTCATTTCTATTCAAAAAGATATAACTAACAGGAATTGTGTAAGTTGAAGAAACAATAGCCCAGTTGAAAAATTCCCAACCAGCAGGCGAAGTACGAGTACAAGTCATTCCGCTTGTTGCGCCATTTTCCGACGAAACAAACAAACCATTAGAGCCTTTTATTGAATAAACTCCATACAAATTGGTAAGTGTAAATTTTTGGGTTTCGCCAATAGTTGTTCCATTGCAATAAAGTTTACTGTCTGAAGTATTGAGAGTTACGTATTTTCCATTGCCCGCTTTTAAAGCATACTGTCCGTTTTCGGCATCAACAAGAGTAAATTGCTCGGTTGTGCCAACGCTCGTTTTAGTGCAAACCATTAAACTTCCTGTACCCGAACCACTTACATACAAATTGTTGTTTCCTTTCAGCGTAACAGTGTGCGTGTAAATTGGTACCGGATTGTTTGCTACCGAAGAAGTAGTATCGCTAAATACAAAATTGACCGAAGCCACATTGTAATTTCCGGCAGCATTGGCTATTCTAATGGCTTGCGTACCCGAAGCATTGAAATTTCCGGTGCACGAAACAGTAGCCCAAGTTTTGTAACTGCCTGTATTTGGAATAGTTGCAGTAGCTAAAACTTCTGTTCCTTGGGCATTTTGTATTTGCAAAGTGCCAGTTGTTCCACTTCCATTGGCTACTCTAAATTCTACGGTATAAGTTCCCTTTTTTTGAATATTTACGGTATATTTCATCCATTCAAACTGGTAAAACCAGCCAATACTGTAACCGTTTGAAAGTTGGTCGGTACAAGTTTCGATATCAACTCCATTGTTGCGATAAATCCAACCGTCGTTCCAAGCTGTATATTTGCTGGTTGTAACGTGCAAATCTTCCGAAGCTTGGTCAGAATACGCAAAACCTTCGAGCCCCATATCGTATTCAGGCGCATAAATTCTACCTGGAATTTGATTCAAAGTCCAAGCTTCTGTATTTCGATTTTGAGGCTGCTTGAAAACAGCACGTAAAACTTCAGTATTTTCTTTACAGTTTTGAAGTTTCACATTTTCAGCTAATTGCATTAAAATATTAAATGCCGTTGTGGGGTCAAGGTTAGGATTAGTTCCGGCAAAATAATTGAGCAAATCTTGATATCCCGACGGATATTTAGCATCGGCAAAATCGTTGATGCTCTCAAATTTTTTCATAGGCCACCAAGAAGTTCCAATGTTGTAAGCTTTGAGTAATTCAGCAGTTTTGGTAAAATGCGTGTTGCTGTTTTCGCCATGCTCGCCACACCAAATAGGTCTATTTTGAGTAGTGCGCATATCGAGCGCAAATTTAATGTCGGCACTTGAATTTGTTGACCAGTATTTATGAAAAACATACACCATGTTTGCGTCCCAAGCAGGCGTAAGTCCAGTATAATCGTTTGAATACCAATTACCTTCGATGAATAAAATATGATTGTCGCCGTTAGTTCTAATGGTATCGGTCAGTCTGCCATAAAGTTGGCGCAAAGCCACTCCTCCAGTCAAATCCCAAGCTGGCTCATTAATTAAATCATAGCCGGCTACAATTGTTTCATTTTTATATCTTTCCGAAAGTTTTCGCCAAAGTTTTACGGTTTTTGATTTATTGGCATTACTTTCCCACAAAGCTGGTTTTGTGTTGTCGTAGTCGCTAATATTGTTGTTACTTTGCCCACCAGGCGCAGCGTGTAGGTCTATAATTGCATAAATGCCAGCACTTCGGCACCAAGAAAGGACATTGTCGAGCAAAGGAAATCCCTTGTCGTTCCAAACATCGGGCGTGCCCAAATTGACAAAATACTCGTAATGCAAAGGAATACGTACCGAATTGAACCCCCAAGCTTTTATCTGATTAATATCAGCAGCCGTTACGTGATTGGCTAACCACGCATCGTAAAATTCGTTTGTTTTTTGAGTTCCAATCAAGGTATTCAATTTTTTTTTCCAAGTATGTTGGTCGGGCGCTTGTTGCCAAAATTGATGGCGTTCAAAATCACTTCCTGATTTGTGGAACTGTTCACAATTTTCTGTCCGCTCACAGTAAGAAGCTGAGCATAACTATTTAGTTGAAAAAAGACAGAAATAAATAAGGAAAGTAGAAAAGTTTTTGGGTAGAAATATTTTTTCATAAGTTGTTGTTTTTTTGAAAGATTTTGAAATTTTAATATAGAATAGAAATTTAAAAAAGAGGCACGCTTTGGACGTGCCTCCAACCATTATTAACCAAAAAATCACTCTATTAAATCAAATTCACCTTTCAAACGTAAATCATTTGATGCGCTGCCAACAAATACATTGAATTTGCCAGCTTCAGCTCCCCAAGAATTATCTAAACGTACAAAAGCTAAATCCTCGGCAGTTAATTCAAATTTCACCTCTACGGTTTCACCTTTCTTAATCAATACTTTCTCAAAGCCTTTCAATTGCTTCACAGGGCGAGCAACTCCATGTGCAGCCACATCGTGTATGTAAAGCTGTACTACTTCTTCGCCATCGTAATTACCTGTATTTTTGATAGTAGCCGTAATTTTAATTTTTTCGCCAAACTTTGGTTTTGCCGAACTAATTTTTAAACCAGAATATTCAAAAGTGGTATAACTCAAGCCAAAACCAAAAGGAAAAAGTGGGTCATTAGGAATATCGCGGTACATAGTTGCAAAACCACCACCAGCATCTAAACTTGGGCGACCTGTAGAAAAATGCTCATAGTAAATAGGAATTTGACCCACATGATACGGAAAACTTGCCGGTAATTTGCCCGATGGATTGTAATCGCCAAAAAGTACATCGGCAATAGCATTTCCCGATTCAGAACCTAATAACCAACAATTTAAAATAGCATCGGTTTCGCCAACTACATCGGTTAAAACCATTGGGCGACCATTAAAGAGCGTCAAAACGATTGGTTTACCTGTTTTTCTGATTTCTTTCAATAACTCTAATTGTAAACCTTGTAAACCTAAATCGGCATAACTTCTGCATTCACCTGACATATAAGCAACTTCGCCCAAAGCCATCACGACTACGTCGGCTTTTTTAGCTGTAGCAATTGCCTCTGCAAAACCACTTCTATCGGTTTTATTGATTTCTAAATTCATAAAAAAATGTGCTCCTGCATTGTTTATCAATTTTGTTCCTTCTGCAAAAAGTACATTGGTATTTTCAGGCACAGCTGCTTTTATTCCTTCCAACAACGAAACGGCTGAATTGGGAACGGCATGAGCTCGCCAATTTCCTAATGGTGAGTCCTTATCGTTAGCCAATGGACCAATAACAGCAATGGTTTTTCCTACTTTTGAAAGTGGCAATAAATTTTTTTCGTTCTTCAATAAAACGATTGAACGCTTAGCAATATCGCGCGAAGCCGCTAAATGCTCAGGAGTTAAAAGCATCGTTTCTTCTTTCTTTTTGTCGTTATACTGATATGGATTATCGAATAATCCCAATCTGAATTTCACTCGCAAAATTCTACGAACTGCTTCGTCTAACTGCTCTTGTTTCAATTTTCCTATTTTAATAAGTGAGTCGATATTTGCAACGTACAAGCGAGATTCCATATCCATATCAACTCCAGCGTTAAAGCCAAAATAAGCACCTTCGGCACCATCAGCCGCCGAACCATGATTCAATAGCTCACCAGCTGTATTCCAATCAGATACAACAAAACCATCAAAACCCCATTCGCCGCGTAAAATATCTGTTTGAAGATATTTACTCCCTGAAGCAGGAACGCCGCCAAGTGTATTAAAAGCTGACATAAATGTAGCAACTCCGGCATCAACCGCAGCTTTAAAAGGAGGCAAATAAACCTCACGCATCAGTCTGTCAGACATATCAACGCCGTTATAATCGCGTCCGGCAATTGCGGCACCATAACCTACAAAATGCTTAGCACAAGCGGCAATCGTATTGGCATCGGCTAAGTTGTCGCCTTGAAAACCCTTTACTCTGGCTTTTGCAGCTTCTACTCCTAAAAAAACGTCTTCGCCAGCACCTTCCATAATTCGCCCCCAACGTGGGTCGCGCGAAATATCAACCATGGGCGCAAATGTCCAATGCAAGCCAACAGCAGCAGCTTCAATGGCGGCAATACGTGTGCTTTTTTCCATGGCAGTTCTATCGAAACTTGCCGCTTCAGCTAAAGGAATTGGCATCATCGTTTTAAGTCCATGAATCACATCTAATCCAAAAATTAATGGAATTTTCAGACGCGATTCTTCCACTGCAATTTTTTGTAAACGCAGTGTTTCATCAACGCCTGTAACATTCAAGAAACTACCTATCTGTCCTTTTCTAATCATCTCGTCAAAATTATCGTTATGCTCAGAACTTTTGCCATCTCCTGTTTGCTGATAAGGGTTAGAATATTGTGCTAATTGTCCTAATTTTTCTTCTTGAGTCATCAACCCCAAAAGGTCATTTACTCGCTGTTCGATGTTTGAATTTGTATTTGCAGCCTTATCCTTTTGTTCTGTTTTTTTCGAATTGCACGAAAAAGCAACAAAAGCAAATAATGTTAAATAAAAACTCATTTTTAATAAGCTCCTTTTCATATTTATAGTGTTAGTTTGTTGTTACAATAATTCGTTAATTTTTCAATTTGAAAATTTGAAAATGAATGATTTTCAGTATTCAAGAGAATTTTTTTTTATCTAAACAATTATTTTTCAATTTATTAGATTCATATTTAACGAACTATTGTTGTTAGTAGTTCGTTAATAATCAAACAATTTACGCCAAATCGGTTCGACCGGCTTGTCCGGTCTGTCCGATGATTTCCTAACAGCCTAACCGACAGACCGACAAGTCGGTCGAACGGTTTTAGTACTTGAAAGAAAACACTATTTAAAATCTCTGCATTTTTCTTTACATTTTTCTTTTGATTTTGCCTCTTTATTTTTACAACATTCGGGCAACGAGCTGTTTTGTTTTTGAAATACTTTTATATATTCAATTTCCATTTTTTGCGGAAAAATTTTATCGTCAACTTTTTTACCTAAAGTTCCACCAATGGCAATATTTAAAACCAAATGAAAATCCCTGAAAAAAGGCCATTCTTCCCATTTTTCTGATTTCGGAAATTCAAAAAACTTTTTGTCATCAACAAAAATTTCAATTTTTTCGTCAGTCCATTCAAGAATATAATCATGGAAATTTTCTTCTACGTTTGGAACTACAATGCTTTTGCCTTTTTGAGTGTGAAGCATTCCATTAAAAGCCGCGCAATGAATTGTACCTAAAACAGTATCCTGAGAGTGTCCTACATATTCCATAATGTCAATTTCACCTACATCAGGCCAATTTCCTGAGCCTAAATCCCATTGGGTAGGCAACATCCAAATGGCAGCCCAAACGCCTTTTCCTTTTGGTACTTTTGCGCGAATCACAAATTTTCCGTACGTCCAATCGGCTTTGCCTTTAGAAACTAAACGGGCAGAAGTGTATTTATTGCCTTCCATTTTTTCCTTTCTGGCTTCGATGATGAGCTTGCCGTTTTCAACTCTGGCATTTTCGGTACGCGCTTTGGTATAAAATTGCAGTTCGTTGTTGCCCCAACCGTTCCCGCCTACATCGTAGCTCCAGTTGTTTGTGTCGGGCAAGCCATTGGTTTCAAATTCATCGCTCCAAACAAGTTCGTATCTTCGAGGTTCGAGCTATCAGAACCCGAATTGCAAGCAGTAAAAAGAAAACTGCTCAAACCTAGTATCAAAAATATTTTCCTCATTTTCAAATAGTTATTATTAAAACATTACAAAAAACTTTGAATTTTTGCTCACTTTCTATCTTTTAAATCTTTGATTGCAAAAATTGTAAAAACAACAAAATCAAAGAATTTTAAATAAATTCAACAATTCAATGTTTTAACTATTTTCTACTAAAGAACCTGCAAATCAGTATAAAAAAGTAAGTGTATCAAAAACACTTAGACTGACAAAATTATAAAAATTCTAAAGATTTCAAATTTAATGTACCTTTTTTAATTTTAATTTTAATTGAAAGTACTCCTTTTTTCAAATTAACCTTTTGTTTTTCAACAATTTGCCATGAATTATTTTTTTCAATAGAAATCAATAATGGATTTTTTTGGTCAGAAAATTCAACAGAAATTTGAGAAGGTTTTGCATCAGCTAAAACCACTAATTTCAAGTTGTAAGCCTTAGTTTCGCTCACATTTGCAGTAAATTGAATCCATTCGCCTTGTTCAAATGAGCTTACATAAAATTCAGAAGTTTGCGCATCTTTGGCAATGTCCACGCCATCGTTGCGATAAATCCAGCCGTTGTTCCATTCTTGCGAGCCGTGCCCGCCAATATTGCGGTATTTGTTGTCTTTGTAGGCAATTTCGTGCTGCCCCATGTCGTAATCTACGGCACTTATTTGGCAAGGAATCATATGTTTTTTGTAAG
>JAIFNL010000149.1 GCA_020047755.1 Bacteroidota bacterium | reverse complement strand
ATTTGTTTTATGAAGGTGCTGACGACCCATTTCCAACTCAAGGCGCAGGCGGAGAAACAGGAAAATTAACACACGTAGTACTTAAAAAAGGAGAAAAACTATTTGGCGAAGCATTAAGCAAAATAATAACCAAAACTGATGATATTATACAAACATCAAGAAAATGGTCAAGCCCTCAAATACAAGAAGGCGCAAGGGCTATACAAAAAAAGATAGGTCATGCAGAATCAGTTAATGCCAAAAGCGCATTCAAAAATATAAAATATTCACAAGAAAACGCAGAGCAACTAATTTATGATATAATAAATAATGCAGATGCTGTTATTATCCGTTCTAAACGAACCATGATTTATAATTCAAATGGTCAAGGTCTTTCTGTAAATACAAAAACCGGAAAATTTATCGGTTTTGTAGAACGTAATTTGGAAAAAGAATTAGTGAAACAATAGAATTTTTCATTTCAATAATTAAAAACTATGGTTCTCGAATTAATACATGAACAACAAAAAACCAATCCATCTCTTTTATTTGCTTACGGAAAAATAGAAGAAGCAAAGTTGGCAAACGAACTTCAAAAAATAAATTACAAATTCCCCAATGAATTGATTGGTTTTTGGAAAGAATTTGGCGGTGGCGATTTGTTTGAAACCGAAACAATTCTATCACCATTTCCTATTGCCAATGAATTTATTTATGATATTCAAACAATTAACCAATTTCATTACTCAATAGGGTTAGATAAAAATTATATTATTTTTCAAGAAAATGGTTCGCAAATGACAGCTTTCGATAAACAAACAAATGCGTTGGTTGTTTTATCAAAAGAAGATTATAGTATTGAAAATAAATTCGATAACTTTGAAAATTGGTTTGATTACTTTTGGAAAGTAAACAGCTAAACGATTACTGCCTAAAAACTCAAAAACAAATCCACAAGCCCTCAACCTTTTTTAGTGTGTGAGCTTGTGGATTTTTTTGTGAAAAAAGTAGTTTTTTCTAAACAAAAGGCAAATTAGACAACTCCACATTTCCTCCCGAAACGATAATCACTATTTTTTTGCCTTTGAAAGTTTCCAAGTTTTCCATAATTGCAGCCAAAGGTACAGCCGATGAAGGTTCTACAATTATTTTCATGCGTTCCCAAATCAGTTGCATGGCTTTAACAATGGTTTCTTCTTGTGCTGTAAAAATTGCATCAACGTTTTGTTTTATAATTTGATAAGTGCGCTTACTTAGCGAAGTGAGCAAGCCATCGGCAATGGTTTTAGGGTTGCTTGATTCTACAAACTCGCCCGAATAAAACGAACGGAAAGCATCGTCGGCATTTTTTGGTTCGCCTGCATATACAAGCGTTTTGGGCGAAATGGCTTTGCTGGCTATCGATGTGCCACTGAGCAAACCGCCTCCGCCAACGGGTGCCATCATAATATCAATAGCTTGAATTTGCTCAAAAGCTTCGAGTGCGGCAGTGCCTTGACCTGCAATTACTTTGGGGTTGTCGTAAGGGTGAATAAAGTTTGCTCCGGTTTTTTCGACCACTGCATTTAAGGTTGTTTCTCTGGCTTTGAGAGTTGGCTCGCAATAAGTTACTTCTGCACCGTAGCCTTCTATGGCTTTTTTCTTCACATTGGGAGCATTGTTTGGCACTACAATGTAAGCCGGAATGCCGCGCATTTTGGCTGCCAATGCCAATGCTTGCGCATGATTGCCCGATGAGTGTGTGGCTACACCATTCTTGGCTTGCTCGTCGGTGAGCGAAAAAACCGAATTGCACGCACCTCTAAATTTGAATGCACCTACTTTTTGCAAGTTTTCGCATTTGAAATAAATTTCGGCGCCAAGCATCTGATTGATTGACTTCGACGAGAGCAAGGGCGTTTTGTGAATGAAAGGACTTATTAATTTATGCGCTTTCAAAATATCGTCTATTGTTGGGATTTCCATAAATATATTGTTTTCTATTGTTAAATTGTTCTATTGTTCTATTGTTTTACTAGGGTTTTGGTAGTGTAAAAAAATGGTGCCTTTTTGAAAAAGTTAGTTAAAATTGTAAATTTTCCAATTTTTCGTGATAAAATAACAATTGAACAATGTAACAATTTGTTATTAGAATTTGGAGGAAATTGCGTAATTTTACTTTTCTTAGAATTTCGGTCACTATTCAAGTTACGGTATCAAAAGTTTAGTAATGCTGCAAAATAACGAATTTATGCTGAATAAACAAAATGTTTTTAAGCACGAGGCTCTGTGTTATTGGAACTGGAGCTTTAAAATCGTTGTAGCAATCAATTTTCTGTCGGCACATAGTTTTGTTTGGGCGGCTGTTTGGTGGGTTTTGATGCTCAACTGCTTTGTTTTGGTGGTAAGTTGTTGGGTTTTGTTGGCACAATGCTTTTATTTGAAGGTATTTAACTTGATTTTGGCAGCAAATTGGTTGCTTTTGTCGGCGCAAAGTCTTTGTTTGCGGGCTTTTGCGTTTGTTTTGATGACACACAATTTTCAAGGCGAAACCTCCGTGCCGCCAGAAAAAACCTCCGTGCCGCCACGCAAAACCTCCGTGCCGCCAAGTTATAGCTGTTTGCCGCCAAGTTATAATTGTTTGCCGCCGAGTTATAATTGCTTGCCGCCAAGTTCTAATTGTTTGCCGCCGAGTTCTAATTGTTTGCCGCCAAGTCAAAGCTTCGTGCCGCCGACTAAAAGTAGCCTATTTTTACTATAAAATTGCTTGCCATGCCCAAAAAGTGGCTTGCCGCACCTAAAAACAGCCTTTCCGTGCAAAAAAAGCTTGTTTTCATCTATTTTTTTTGATGATTATTTTGCTTTGCGAGTTGGTATTAGTAGAAAAATTAACTACGCGTAACAAAAACAACCTTCGCAAAATCGGTTCGACCGGCTTATCCGGTCTGTCCGATGATTTGCTAACAGCCTAACCGACAGACCGACAAGTCGGTCGAACGGTTTTTGTTTTTTTTAAAATTTTCAAAAAAATCAAAAACAACCTTTTTCAATTAAAATGATGCGAAAAAACAAATCCAATACTATAATTTTTTACCTTAATAATTTCGTTACTTATCAATCGGTTACTACCAGAATAAATCCAAGGTTTTTCATTAAATTGAAATATATAACCACCATAAATACCGCATGTCGAATAATCAAAACCAAAGAGAGTCAAATTATAAATTTTATAGGTAAGATTAAATCCCACAAAACCAGTTATTTGATTAAATCTGATGTCTAAATCTCGCTCAGAAACATATTGTTCTATTGAAATACTTTTCTCTTTATCGTAATTAAGCAATCTATATCTATTCCATTTGATAGCAACTTTAGGCGCAAATAATATTCGCTTTGTATTTAATATATTATACCCAAAATGCAATCCCCATTGAGTTTTTTTTAATTCAATATCCAATGAATCATAGTCATTATAACTAGTTTGGTGTCCAAAACTTAAACCTGTATAAAATCTTTTATAAGTCATAGCCAACTCTAGTGTAAAAATGATGCTCCATTTATTCATATTATCAACATTGTAATCCTTTAATAACGGACGAAAACCTGCAAAATCATTAAAAAGTGCGTCAATTTGAAAAAAAGTAAAAACAGAAAATTTTGATTCTTGTTTAGGCGGAGTAGTATGTTTGATGTCTTCGAATACAGTATCAGTAGTCATTTTAACTTCTAACAAACCCGAAATAGTATCAAGATTAGAAAAAGTTACTGTTTTATAGCCAATATATCCAAATGAGATTTGGGCTGAATTTATTTCGTCTATCAACAAATGAAAAAAGCCATTACTGTCCGAAATTGCAGCATTAGCAGGTTTTTTTTGAGAAATAATAACTCCACACAAAGGTTCGCCAATTGTATCAGTTATTCTTCCTACAATTAGTTTTTCCTGAGCCAATAATGAGATTTGGCAAAGAACAAGTATTCCCATCAAAAAATGTTTCATGTTCTAACGTTTTTTTAGTATTCAGATGCGTTTTTATTTTAAGAAATTAATTACCAAATTTAAACATCACAAACCACAAAACAAAATAAAGCAAAAAAAGAATTCGTGGTAAGTGGTTGTTTAAATTTTAATAAATTAGTGTTTATCAAATATTTATATAAAACCTTCTTTTTTGGCTCAACCTTAGTAAAACAATAAAATGTAATCGTATGAAAACCTTATTAAGTAAATGATTAAAATTAGTTTATCCCATTTAGATTTGTTTTATAAACTCAAACTAACTAGCACCGTCCTTTAGGGTGGTGTAAAAAAAAAGTAGAAGATTTGGGCTTTAGCCCTTACTCTAAACGTTTGGGCTAAAGCCCAGATACACATTTGTTTATTTATTACGGCATAAATGCCGTAGCTAGTTATAAAAGTTAGTTCTGCGAGAAAATTTTATGTTGATTAATATAAACAAATTTCAAACATTTACTTATACAAAAAGCATTAAACCAGTCCATACATTGCAGCAAAGCTTCTTTATTTTTTTAAAATTTGAAGTTTTACAAAAATATTAAATTTATTTATATTTTTGCACTAAAATTAAAAGAACACATGATTAGAACCGAAAATATTACAAAATCATTTGGCAACATTCAAGTGCTAAAAGGTATCGACCTGATAATCAACAAAGCAGAAATTGTTTCGATAGTAGGCAGTTCGGGTGCAGGCAAAACTACTTTGCTGCAAATTATTGGTACACTGAGCAAGGCTAATGCCGGAAAACTTTTTATCAATAATACCGAAATAACTACACTTTCGCAAAAGAAATTAGCTGCTTTTCGCAATGAGCACATTGGTTTTGTTTTTCAGTTTCACCAACTGCTGCCAGAGTTTACAGCACTCGAAAATGTTTGTATTCCAGCATTTATAGCCAACAAACCCAAAAAGGAAACACTTGCAAGGGCTAGCGAGGTGCTCGATTTTTTGTCGCTTTCGCACCGTTTGCAGCACAAACCCAACGAGCTTTCGGGTGGCGAGCAGCAAAGAGTAGCCGTAGCACGTGCCTTAATCAACTCGCCATCAGTTATTTTAGCCGACGAGCCTTCGGGCAACTTAGATACCGAAAACAAAGCCGAGTTGCACAAGCTTTTTTTTGATTTGCGCGACCAATTTCACCATACGTTTGTAATTGTAACGCACGACATGGAACTAGCCAAAATGTCGGATAGAACTTTAAAAATGAAAGATGGACTTATTGTTAGTGAATAGCTTCTCTATTTGTTTTCAGTTTTTTGAGTAATAAAAAAACCTGCCAAATTTGATAAAATTTGACAGGTTTTAAGTAAGTTTTCAAAATTAGTTTATACTTTTCTTAGTATTCTTTGCGATTTAACTTTGTATTCTTCATGGTTGATAATTATTCCAATTTAACCACAAAGTACACGAAGAAGAACACAAAGAAAAAAAATAAAGATTTTAATATAAACTAATTCAAATTGTTTACTTATTTTTCAATTGGTTTAAACTTATGTTTTAGTTTTGGAAATATATTTTCTTAACATAAGACCCCGTTTGTGAATTTAGTTTTACAATGTAATTTCCGGTTGCAAAGTCAAAAGTTTTATGAAATTCATTAGAAAAAGTATCGGAATACAATTTGCTACCTCTAATATCGTAAACCTCTATATTAAACTCTTCTTGCAAATCGGTAGAAACAAACAATTCGTTTCTTGAACTATAAATTGTTCCATCGAATTGACTTAATTTTTCAATCCCAACAGTAGTTTTGAAATAAATAACAAAACGTGCAGGGTCGTCAAACTCACCATGTTGGAAAGTATAATTCAAATTGGTTAAATCTACTTCTATATTTAATTTATTGTCTTTCAAAACAACACTTAAATTGCTTGTGAAATTAAATTCTTTGGCACTGATAGTATAAGAACCCGTTGGTGCTTTAAAACCTATCGGAATATTTAATCCGGCATAAGGTTTGTTTTGCGAATTGATAGCCAAGCTATTCCAACTAACATCGGTATAAGTAAAAAGCTGAGGCACTTGCGAATTGAAGCTAAACAATTTTAAAGCATCATACTCTGTATCGAAACCAGCTCCTGTGTTGGGAATGAAACGAATAGATGTTTCGTCGCTATAATTTTGGTTTTTCACTTTTAGCACAAAATACTCTATTGTTTTGTAAGTTTTTGCTACCGATTTATTCTGCTTGCTATGAACTTTGGCAAGGTTCGAAATTTTAAAACTTCCTAAACTCGACTTAGCCAACACAAAGAAAGCCTGCATAGGTTCAATTATTCCGGTTGCATTGTTCAAAATTCCGCCCGGATAAAATTCGCCATTTGCTTCAGCAAAATAAGTATAATTCTCTAAATCATTACTATACGAATAAAGTATGCTCGACACATTGCCTTTGTCTTTCCAATCGGAACTAGCCCAGTTTAATGCCGACGGATACGGATTTCCAACCAAATTGAAGCCATAAACTTGCTTATTGATAGGTATTTCAATACTTTCGGAATTAAACAAACCAGTAAATTCTATTTCAGAGCCTGTTGCATTGGTGTTTAGCAAATAACCTTTGGCTGTATTCCAATCAAAATTAGGCTCTTGTGCAAACCAACCCGCTTTATTGCCTATCGAATTTTCAACATAAGAGTACAAATGATAATCGCTGCTTTGGTAATAATATTGTTTCATAGGCGAACTCATTAAGTTCCAATTATAAACAATGCTTTTGTTCATATACATCTGTCCATTGTCTTTGTTGTTCACTTCGCCATAAAAAATAATAGAACTCGAATTTGAACCATCGCCTTGAGCTTCAAATTGACCTTTGTTAAGTACATTTCCATAAACCGTAGCAGTTGCGTTTTTACTTACCTCAAACGATGTGTTTGCTGCAATATCTAAATCTAAACATTCAAAATTTGCCATTTCGGGCGTAAGTTGAAAATCAGATTCGATGGTTACGTCAGTATTTCGGTTAGGCAAACCATTGCTCCAGTTGCCATTCCAGCTAGAAGAAACAAAATTGTTGGTAAAACGCCACAATTGGTAGTTGCTATTTTTGTCTTTGGCTGAAAAGTAAAGTTTTCCGTTTAATTCAAAAAAGTTATTGGGTGCCGGGTTCAAATCACCACCCGCATCGGTAAAGGGAATTTTCTTTACTTTTCCGTTGTGCCCTATATACCACAAATGCCAATTGTTGTTTTTGTCGCGTGCTCTAAAATACAAATTATCATCTACTTGGGTCATAAAGTTAGGAATAGGATTGGCACTTCCCCCCTGCTCTATTATCTGCAATTTTTCTACCTTATTGTTTGCATCAATTCGCCACAAGCATACGTTTGAATTGATGTCGGTAACTTTGAAATACAAATAATTGTGAGCAAAGCACAAATATTCAGGAGTTGGATTTATACTCGAACCGCTTGTAAATAAATCAACGGATTTAACTACATCGTTGGCATCTACTTGCCACAAAACTGTGTTGTTTCGATTGTCGATAGCCGAAAAAAATAAGTTTCCGTGTGCCGAAGTTAAATATTTTGGATTGGGGTTTGTGCCAGCAATTTCTTTTGGCAGAGCAATTTGTTTGTACGTTTGTCCGTCAAATTTCCAAAGTACATTAATCCCGTCAATGTTTTTTGCATTGAAATAAAGATTGTTGTTAAAAACATGGTAGTTTTTAACATCGGGCATTCTGTTTCCACCAAACGACTCGAAATTAATTTCGCTTGCTATACCTTCTTTATTCATTTTCCAATAGGTCAAATCGCCATTTCGGTTTTTTGCATTGAAAAATAAATTCTCACCAAAGGCAAATAAATTGCTTACGTAAGGGTTTGTGCCTGTTCCAAAATCGATAAGTGAAACTTTAGCAATGCCCTTATCATCTAATTTCCAAAGCATTCGATTCAAATACGTATCGGCAGCAGAAAAATAGAGTGCATTATTAAAATGGGTTAAGAACGTTGGATTTGGGTCTAAGTTTCCACCAATAGAGCTGAAAGACAATTCTTTAAATTGTTTTAGCTCAGTATTCATTTCCCAAAGTACATACCTACTATTTGCATTTCGAGCGGTAAAATAAAGCGAATTATTGTGCTCGCAAAAATTTTGAGGAATAGGTTGCACATTACCGCCAAAATCGGACAAAGAAAATTTTTCAACTTGAGCTTGGCTTGATGCAAATACAATACTTAAAGCAAGCGTAAACATTACTCTAGCATTGTGTAAAAGTTTTATAGTTTGTATCATATTTTTCATATTTTCATATTATTGTGTTAAATTATTACTAACAACGTGTTTAACGATGCAATATTATTGAAATAAAAAATCAAAAGCAAGTTTATACGCATAATTTAACTTTGTAAGCACATTGCTTTTTATTGAAATTATCTTTAAAATAAATAGCTTCAGATGTTTTTTAACATATAAAAAAAAATAAAATTCTTAAAAAAAAAAGAATACAAAAAGAAAAAAATCAGCAAAAAAAAGATTTTTTGTAAAAGAAATAGAAGGAATTAGAGCAAAAAAATATCTATTCAAAAAGAATAAAAACAATAGCAAATAAAGCTTAAATGAGTTATTTATAACTTTTTAATAAAAAAAGATTGAAATTAACTTGTTTTATTAAATAAATTGTTTGTACTTTTGCAGCTCATAATTCGGGGTGAATTATGCTCAAATATTAATTTATTAAATTGATAAACAAGTGAATACATTAAGTTACAAAACAATTTCGGGCAACAAAGCCACCGCTAACAAAGCATGGTTGGTAGTTGATGCTGAAAATGAGGTTTTGGGGCGTTTGGCGGCAAAAGTATCGAAACTATTGCGCGGGAAATACAAACCCAATTTTACACCTCATGCCGATTGCGGTGATAACGTTATCATTATCAACGCCGATAAAATAAGACTTACAGGTCATAAATGGGAACAAAAAACCTATCTACACCACACAGGTTATCCAGGTGGTCAAAGATTTGTACCTGTAAAACAAATTTTGGCAAACAAACCCACAGAGATTGTTCGCCATGCGGTAAAAGGAATGCTTCCAAAAAACAAATTGTCGAATGCTGTAATTAATAATCTGTACATTTACACAGAGGCAGAACACAAACATGAAGCACAACAGCCTAAGAAAATAGATTTAAACCAAATTATGTAATTAAAAATGGAAGTAACAAACGCAGTAGGCAGAAGAAAGACAGCGGTTGCTCGTGTTTATCTACAAGAAGGAAAAGGCAATATCACTATCAATAAAAAAGATATTGAAGTTTACTTTCCTTTGAAAACGCTTCAATTCATCGTAAAGCAACCCTTAAATACAATTGATGTAGTAAATTCGTATGATATTAAAGTTAATTTATTTGGCGGCGGTATCAAAGGACAAGCAGAAGCTTTGCGCTTAGCTATTTCGAGAGCTTTAGTAAAAGTAGATCCTGAGCACAAATCAAAACTTAAAGCAGAAGGCTTTATGACTAGAGATGCTCGCGAGGTAGAACGTAAAAAACCAGGACAACCCAAAGCTCGTAAGAAATTTCAATTTAGCAAACGTTAAGATTGTATATTGGCAATTGATAGTAAATTATTTTTCAAACAAAATACAATTATCAATATTCAATTTTAAATTTTAACATTGTTTAGTATCTAAATTTTTGAGACTTCTTTTGTGAAAGAGAACTACTTAAGAATTGATTTTTAACAGAACGTAAACAAAATTTATAAAAATGTCGCAATTAACATTCAATGAATTATTAGACGCAGGTGCTCATTTTGGACACTTGAAAAGAAAATGGAATCCGGCTATGGCTCCTTATATTTTTATGGAACGCAACGGTATTCACATTATCGACCTAAACAAAACGGTTGCAATGGCTACAACAGCCGCAGCAGCGTTAAAACAAATTGCAAAATCGGGTAGAAAAATTCTTTTTGTTGCCACCAAAAAGCAAGCAAAAGAAATTGTAGCCGAAAGTGTAAAAACCATTAACATGCCTTATGTTACTGAGCGTTGGTCGGGTGGTATGCTTACCAATTTCCCAACCATTCGTAAAGCCGTAAAAAAAATGACTACCATCGATAAAATGGAATCAGACGGTACTTTCAGCAACATTTCAAAACGTGAAAGACTTCAAGTATCTCGCCAAAGAGAAAAACTTGGAAAAGTATTAGGTAGTATTGCCGATATGTCACGCCTTCCTGCTGCCTTGTTTGTGGTGGACGTATCGAAAGAACATATTGCTGTACGCGAAGCTAAACGTTTGCATATTCCTGTATTCGGAATTGTTGATACCAATTCTGACCCAAATATTGATTTCCCGATTCCGGCAAACGACGACGCTGCTAAATCGGTACAATTAATTACCAACACAATGGTGAATGCTATTAAAGAGGGCTTAGAAGAAAGAAAAGTAGAAAAAGACAAAGAAGCTCCCGCTAAAGTAGAAACCGATGCTAAAAAAGGCCCAAGAAAAATCAGAGCTAGAAAAGAAAAATTAAACTCTATTCCTGACGAAGACATGGACGAATAGTCAAAACTATTCATACATTCATTTTTCGGAAATTTTAATTTTTCTATATTCACCCCAAAAATATTTTCACCCGTACTCTTTTTTTAATTAAGAGTATGGGTATTTTTGAATAATGATTTATCCTTAGCGGCTATTGCGAAAATAATCGAAAATAGCCTACTAACAAAGGATAAACGCTAACTTAAAACAGTAAATAACCCTTAACTATCGGAAAAATTCACCTTGTTTTTTTTCGATAAACTAAACTAAATAAATTTAAAAATGGCTCAAATTTCAGCAAGCGAAGTAGCAAAACTAAGAAAAGCAACTGGCGCAGGTTTAATGGATTGTAAAGGAGCATTAGAAGAAGCTAATGGCGATTTTGAAGCCGCCGTAGATGTACTCCGCAAAAAAGGACAAAAAGTAGCAAGCAAACGTGCCGACCGCGAAGCTAGCGAAGGTTGTGTAATAGCAAAAACTTCGGCTAACGGTGCAACTGGCGTTATGGTTTCGTTGAATTGCGAAACAGACTTTGTAGCTAAAAACAATGATTTCGTAGCTTTAACCAACGAAATTGCAGATTTAGCTTTGGCTAACAAGCCTGCAAATCTTCAAGAACTATTGGCAATACCTTTCAGAGGTGCTACCATTGGCGACGAGGTTGTAAACCAAACAGGTGTTATTGGCGAAAAAATTGAACTTTCGTATTACGAAAAAGTAGAAGCTGCTTTTGTAATGCCATACATTCACCAAGGTAATAAATTGGGTGTTATTGTAGGTTTTTCAAAAGATGTAGCCAACCAACAAATGGCGAAAGATGTTGCTATGCAAATTGCTGCTATGTCGCCAATAGCTGTTGATAAAGACGGTGTTGATGAAAAAACTATAGCTAAAGAAATTGAAATAGGCAAAGAAATTGCTATGAACGAAGGCAAACCTGCCGAAATGGCTGAAAAAATTGCTATTGGGCGTTTGGGCAAATTCTACAAAGAAAGCACTCTTGTAGAACAACAATTCGTAAAAGACAACAAAAAAACAGTAGGTCAATACATTGCCGAAACTGATAAAAACTTAGCAGTTACTGAGTTCAAACGTTTCTCGTTGAACGCTTAATTTGCTTTTTGTTTTTTTTAAAAGAATAGGTTGCCAAAATTTTAATTTGGCAACCTTTTTTATTTTTCGCTTTGTGGTATTTTAATCAATGTTCTGCCCAAGTTAAGAAACCTGTCCTATTTTCAAAACCCAAACAGGTTTAAACCACTGATATTTAATGAAATCCTTTGCTTGGGCTACATTGGAATTTTAATTATTAAATTCAAAATTCATCATTCTTTTTACTTAATCATGAAAAAAAATTACTTTTTTGGAATTATCAAAATTACTATTGGTATATTATTATTGGCATCGGTGCTGTTTGCTATTGTTTTTGAGCTGCTGACTCATTATTATTTCAATAAAAGTGAGGCTCTGATTTTTTACCAGACTTTGCCGAAGTATGTTATGTTTTTTATGAACTTTTCTGCGTCTATGGGAGCTATCATAACTTCCCTTATTGCTATTTATTACATAAAAAGCGGAATATTGGAAATGAAACAACAAGAACCTATACTACTGATTATTAGGATACTTGTTAATTTAGTTCCAGCGGTTTTGATTGGTTATTTGAGCTTCTTAGTTTTTTATACTTTGCTTGCTAGCCACGAAGCAGAGCAGTGGGGCAGCATTCAAAAGTATGCAGCTCCCGTTTTGCTTCCTTTCTTTATGCTCGTTTTTATCAGAGAATTTTTCTTAGATAAAATTTATAAATAGTGCTATTTGTATTTTAGTAGAATAGCTTGATGAGTTTAGATTCTTTTTAGGGATAAGATGCTGTTTTTTTATGTTTAATGACGAGCAATGACTTTTCCAAATCAATGAAAAAAACTCACTGCACATTGATACGATGACTCCAAGTCATCGTATCAATTAGCTAGCTGTCAGCACTTAGCATCATTAATACAATGACTTCAAATCATCTGTATCAATAAAACGGTTTGCTCTAAACACTCTCGCAAGAGGTTTATTTGGAATTTTATTCTTTTGCTTTTAAATAATGGAACAATTAAATTATAGAACTATTTGATATTAAATAAATTCCTAAAATTTAGATAAAAAAATAGAAAAAAACAGTTTGTTTTTTGTTTCTTTATTTGTTATTTCTTAACTTTGAAATATCATTTGAATAACAAAAGTTCAGAATAAAAGAAAAATAAAGAACTAAGATCTAATAAACGGAACAATTCACCTAAAAATATAGAAAAATATAAAAGTGGAAGCCGAAAAACTTTGAAAAGAGTAGGCATTTTAATTAACTTAACTAACTATGACAAAAAAAATGTTATTTGTGTTAACTACCTTATTTTTTTTGACTAGCTTAAATTCAATAGCTCAAGAAGAGGTAGAAAAATGTGAAAACCCAATAAGTGTAGGAATTAAAATAGGAGTTCCTAATTTAGCAGGGCTTAATTTAGAGTATGTTACTCCTTTGTTGGGAGGTAAATTAGCAGGCGCAGCCGATTTTTCGTACATTCCGGTAAGTAGCGCAGATGCAGATATTACAATACTAAACTGGGCGGTAGGAGTTAATTATTTTTTCAAAAAGCCCGGAAGAGGTCTTTATGGAGGAATTGCAACAGGGTCGCTAAATCTTGACGTAACTGCTTACGAAGGTGATATGAGTGGTACGGCTACTGCTAAAATATCCTTTCCGTTGATGGTTAAATTAGGTGCAAAACTCGGAAAAAAATTCTATTTTCGTACCGAATTAGGTTATGGAGTAATAAGTGCACCAGAGCAAATAGAAGTAACACTCAAAGGTGGCGGACAACCCGACCAAATAGAGGTAGTAGAGATACCTCCAGTAGATATGCCAATTATCTTTAATTTAGGCTTTGGCTTTTCATTCTAAAATTCTGTGGTTAAATTGTTTTATGGTTATTTCATTATTTAAAATGGAAAAGATTCAATTTAAAATAATTTTTCCAAGAAAAAATAGTTGAAATTTATTCTTTTTGCTATAAAATAATGAAACAATTTAACCATAAAACAATTAAATCATAGAACTATTTAACAATTTAGCCAAGTCTTCGGGAGTATCTATTGCAATGCTTTCGTGTTCGGTAATTAGAGCTTTGATGGTGTAATTATTTTCGAGCCAGCGATTTTGTTCTAAACTTTCGGCTAGTTCAAGCGTAGATTGCTCAAGTTGTGTTATTTCTTTGAGCACTTGGCTTCGGTAAGCGTAAATGCCTATGTGCTTGTAAAATGTATGGTGTTGAAGCCACTCTTGCGGTGCAAAATTGCGCAAATACGGAATCGTAGAACGGCTAAAATACAGCGCGTTAGAATTTTTATCCAAAATAACTTTCGGAGTATTGGCATTGAAAAGTGTTTCGGTATTAGTTATTTGCTTTACAAGGGTGGCTATTTGCACTTTTGGGTCTTCAAATGCCGATGCTAGTAATTTCAAATGTTCGGTGCTCAAAAAAGGTTCATCGCCTTGAATATTGATAACCACATCGCAATTACTATTTTTATTTTCAAGCGTTTGGAGTACTTCGGCGCAGCGGTCGGTGCCGCTTTTGTGGTGCTCTGAAGTCATAGCTACTTCGCCACCAAACGACAAAACAGCTTGCTCGATGCGTACATCGTCGGTCGCTACAATTACGTGCTGCAATACGCTTTTACTTTTTTCGTAAACGTGCTGTATCATGGGTTTGCCGGCAATAGAAACCAAGGGCTTGCCTGGAAACCGAGTTGATGCGTATCGTGCTGGTATTATGCCAATTATATTCATTTGTATTCGCTCTTTTTGTTTATGAAACTTCTAAACTATTTCTTTTTTTAAGTTTTTAGTGAACATTTTTTGCAAATAAACATCTATTTTTTCGGGTTTTGATAACACAACTTTTTTTACATCTTAATAATTAATAGTTCGTTAATTTTTTTCTAATGAATTAAATAACAGAATTTTGCCAAAGTCTAACGAACTATTAAATAATGAATACAAAGAAAACTTTTTTTAAGAAATACTTGAAATAAATAGAATTTAAAAAAAGATTTAAAGCATTTTGAAATTTTAATACCGCAGTTTACTCCAAGCAAATGACAAGTTTAAAGTTTCAAAAAAAAAAATCTAATTCAAGTTTATTTTTTCTTGAAGTCTATCTATCGAAAGGATTAATTCTGTATATTTTCTTGTATTCAAAAAACTGATATTTATTGGCATTGACTCATATAATTTTCCATTATCAATCTTTTGAAAAATGAGTTTTTTTCTAAATCCGAAACGGTCAATTTTAATTTTGTAGCTATTATAAGATTGTCTGTCGATACGATGTTCTTTCAAGTATTTCTTATAAAATAATATTAGAATATAAATAAATCCATTTCTTTTGTTTGGTTCAAAATAGTTGAATATAATTTTTCCGTTAAAAATGAGTACTTCAAAATAAGCTGGGTTAATCAGATATTCGAATATGGAAATTAGAACAGCAAAAATTGCTAAAACTACAATAAATTGAAAATTAATTGCATTAAAACCAATTGCTTGTGATATTTTAAATACGTGCAGAAAAATAACAAATAAGAAAACGATTAATAAAAAAAATCTTGTCCAGATATAAATATTAAAAGCCAATCTATTATTAATTGTATTTTTCATGTTGCTGATAAATTTAAAACTTACGTCAATATTTCTGTTTTTTTGCATCTTAAAATGAATGCAAAGAAAAGCATTTTTTTAGAAATACTTAAGACGTTGTTTAAATTTTATTTTAATTAGCCCCGACCTAAAGGTCGGGGCTATTGATTTACAATTATTTATATTTTAGTATGGGTTGCATTAAATTATTCTTTAAAATTTTTAAACAACCTCTAAGTTACGCTATGAATTACTTATCCAAATAGTGTGTGAAAAAAAACAGGTTTTATAAACTTTTTAAGGATATACAGCAAACACAACTAAAAACTAAACCTTAAAAACTCTTGCCGATTTTTGCATTAGGTAAAGTTTTGTTTTTGAAAAGAACAGAAGATAAAATGTGTTGTCGGAAGGGATTGATTTTAAGCAATTTTGAGCTTTATCAAATTGTTTTAGCTCGCGGTATAGTTCTATTAACATTCTTTTGTTGTCGATGTCGGAGCTGTTTTGTTCAAAAATTTGGCACAGGCGCGTTAAATTGTTTATTCGCATTTCGCTAAGCGACAGATACAATGCTTTTTTATGCTTTTGCGTAGCTCTTTCCTTTTTTAAAATCGAAAAATTGAAAAGGCTTTTTATTCCGTCAGAGTGTTTAATGTGCTGAAAAATAGTGTTTTTTCTAAAACGAACCAAGTCGTTGATGTGTTGCCAGAGTTTTATGCGAATGTATGTTTCTTTTTCGAGTGTATTGCAGCTATTGTTATCGAGCATTTTTTGCAAATCACGAATAAAGTAATCGGGCATAGTAAACCAATGTTCGTCGAACGGATAACTGTTTACTGGAATATTTTCAGTTGCATTGAGCAAATCGGGGTGTTTTGCCAAAAAACTTTGTGCTGCATTGTTTCCTTCGGCAGTAGTTCTAAATCTAGTTAGTTCGATATCTGATATTTTCTTGGTTTCGCTGTACCAAAACAATTCATTGCAATTTCGGCATTTGGTAAAAAGCAGGTTTGAATATTCGTTGAAATTTGAGTCCATCACTTTTCCATCTGACCAACTTTCTACGTTGTGCAAGCTGTAAGACATTACGTTTAAGTGCGTTGTTAGCGTATTGCAAAACGGACACTCGCAGTATTCGGGATTTAATGTCATAAAAACAAATAAGGTTATTTGAAAATTGAATTTTAAAATATAACTAAATTCGTTTGCTCATTCATGTTGTACTTCACGTTTGAAATACTCACTAATTGGATTGAGTATCTTTGGAATACAAATATCTTTCGAAAATATCTTCCACTTGGCTATTGGTAGTATTAGGGTTTACTGGGTCTAAATCTTGCTTTAAGTCTTTGCGATAAAAAGCGATGTTTTTATTTTTACCATCTATTATACAGCAAATTAACAAGGAATTTGCTTTTACAGGAACGGTGTAAACGGTTCCAAGCGTTAAAACGCCTATTAAAACGCCTTTGGCTATTTGCCCTGCATAATTATTTTTAGACCTAGTAAAACCACTTTGATAAACATATAAAGCATAATTTACATTGTTTTTTTTCAACAATGAATCTAAAAACGTTGGAATTGGTAGATTGACAATGGATTGCTGTTGCTCGACAGCATTCAAAATGTTTAAAAAATGAAAATCGACGTCGCCTTGAGTAATTGAATCAAAATCTACCATTTTCAAACCAATCGAATGAGGAAAATACTCGATTATTTTATTTGTCAAATGACCTTCGCATAGATTCGACATTTGACCATCAAACTCGGGTTTGTTGCCTTTGTTTATAACCGAAATAGAAGTTAATGGCTTTATATACAATATTGTATCAATTTGTTTCGATGTTACACCCGAAGTAAGCATTCTTGTTGTTCCGCACGAAATAAGATGAATTGCTATTACTGCTAAAAGTAAGATTTTTAATGGTTTCATTCTGTTTTGTTTTAATATGCTATTCGTTTTATTTATAGTTCGTTAAACTTTGCCAAAGTTGCAGTTTGTATGTAGTGTTTAAAAGAAAACTCATGTCGGTTAGGCTGTTAGCAAATCATCGGACAGACCGGACAAGCCGGTCGAACCGATTTTGCGTAGTTTTCTTTCAAACACTAAATAAGCACCCGTGCTATTTTACTTTTGAGTAAACCTTTTGTTATTTGCTTATTTTGAAGCACAAAATATTGGTCAGAAAACACTTGTTGTTGTTTTAAGTGTTGCAAAATTAAGAAATAAAAGTAGAAATACAAAACCCTAAATTGTTCTATTGTTTTTATTCATTTTAAGTTTTTCATTTTTCATTTAGAATTAAAATGTATAATTTTGTTCACTTAATAAATTCATAAATCAATGTCGCCCAAGTTAAGCCCGTTGATGGTTTAAAACCCTTGAAGAGCTGTTTCGCAAATAACCTTAACTTGGGCGACATTAATTCCTTATTCAAAAAAAAATGTCGTCATTCAAAATAGAAGGCTGTGCAGAATTGCAAGGCGAAATTACTCCGCAAGGAGCCAAAAACGAAGTATTGCAAACCATCAATGCAGCACTACTTACTCCCGAAAAGGTAATAATTCGGAATATTCCCAACATTAGAGATGTGAACAAACTCATTGATTTGCATCGCAATTTGGGGGTAGAAGTAATTCAGTTGGATAAAAATTCGTATAGCTTTCAGGCAAAAGAAGTACGGATAGAATTTTTGCAAACCCAAGAATACAAGCAGCAAGCCGCCGCCTTGCGTGGTTCGATACTCATTTTGGGTCCTTTGCTTAGCCGCTTTGGGAAAGCCTACATTCCGGTTCCGGGTGGCGACAAAATAGGCAGAAGAAGGCTCGACACTCATTTTATAGGTTTTGAAAAGTTGGGTGCAAAATTTAATTTCTCCGACGACCATAAATTTTACGAAGTAGAGGCAAGCAACTTGAAAGGAACTTACCTCCTATTAGACGAAGCCTCCGTTACCGGAACCGCCAATATAATAATGGCTGCCGTAATGGCAAAAGGCACAACAACCCTTTACAATGCAGCTTGCGAGCCTTACGTGCAGCAGCTTTGCAAGATGCTAAACCTCATGGGCGCAAAAATTAGCGGCATTGGTTCCAACCTTTTGTACATAGAAGGCGTAGAATATCTAAAAGGGTGCGAAATTACGGCATTGCCCGACATGATTGAGATAGGAAGCTTCATTGGTTTGGCTGCCATGACCAATTCGCAGTTGCTAATCAAAAACGTTTCGTATGAAAATTTAGGCATGTTACCGCTTGCTTTTCAACGCTTAGGTGTAGAAATAGAACACATTGACGACGATATTCTGGTAAAAAAACAAGACATCTACAAAGTAGATACTTTCATCGATGGCTCCATAATGACCATAGCCGATGCGCCTTGGCCCGGCATTAGCCCCGATTTGCTAAGCATTCTGCTAGTTGTAGCCACGCAAGCTGCGGGAAGTGTGTTGATACACCAAAAAATGTTTGAAAGTCGTTTGTTTTTTGTAGATAAACTCATCGACATGGGCGCACAAATCATACTTTGCGACCCGCACCGCGCTACAATCATAGGGTTAGAACGCAAAGCCAAACTGCGTGCTACCGTTATGACTTCGCCCGACATTAGAGCCGGCGTAGCTTTGCTTATCGCAGCACTTTCGGCAAAAGGCACAAGCATCATTCACAACATAGAGCAAATAGACCGAGGCTACGAAAATATCGACGCTCGCCTGAATGCCATTGGTGCGCACATCGAGCGGATTTGAGTGTAGCTGAGTCCATTATTTAGGGTTAAGGAAACAGGCAAATTTAAGGCATTTTGCAAGTTTGTACGGGAGTACTCCATAAACTGTGTCTTTACGCTCTATAAATTAATCTTTACGTTACTCAAAACCAATCTTTACGCTCCCAAAAACAATGTTTACGCACTATAAACCAATCTTTACGCTACTCAAAACAATGTTTACGCTATATAAACCAATCTTTACGCAACTCAAAACCAACCTTTACGCTCCCAAAAACAATGTTTACGCTATAAACCAACCTTTACGCTACCCAAAACAATGTTTACGCTATCAAAACCAATCTTTACGCAACTCAAAACCAACCTTTACGCTACCAAAACCAATCTTTACGCTACTCAAAACCAACCTTTACGCTCCCGAAAACAATGTTTACGCTATCAAAACCAACCTTTACGCTACTCAAAACCAACCTTTACACTCCCAAAAACAAGATTAAAGTTACCAAAAACAATTTTTACGCTACTCAAAACCAATCTTTACGCTCCCAAAAACAAGATTAAAGTTACCAAAAACAATGTTTAGGCTACTCAAAACAATGTTTACGAGCCAATTGGTACAGCCAACTTTCAAGCCACCTATATAAAGAATGCCATTTCCCAATTCCAAAACAATCAATTCGCCACAAGCAGCAATCGCACCTCACAGCAACAAAGCAATCGAGCCCCATTAAATCCCATCTACAAAAAGAAAATAGCCAAGCACCGAAATAAAAAAGCCAATGCTGATAAGAGCATTGGCTTTTTTTATATAATTGTAAAGAATTTTCGGAATACAACAAAACTATCTAAGGAACAACATTTCGCGGTATTTTGGAAGAGGCCACATTTCGTCATCTACTATTAATTCGAGTTTGTCGATGTGGTAACGAATTTCTTCCAAGAATGGAGCAACCGTGTTAGAGTAAGCTAAGGCTTTTTCGTGCGGGCTTTCCAATTTGTTGGCAACTTTGCGAGCTTCTACCATCTCATTTACTTTGAGTTTGATAGACGAAATGTGTGCCGAAACTTCTCTAATTACGTCCAAACGACCTTTGGCTAAGCTTTCGTATTCCTCTTGCGAGAATAATTCTTTCAAACCTCTTACATTGTTAATCAGTTCGGTTTGGTATTTCACGCCTGTTGGCACAATGTGGTTCATCGACAAATCGCCAAGCACACGGGCTTCGATTTGAATTTTCAATGTATAATCATCGAGCAAAATATGATGACGCGCTTCGAGTTCTCTGTTGGAAAGTACTTTGGTGCGTTCAAAAAGTTTTCTTGTTTTTTCGCTTACCAAAGCATCTAAAGCCAAAGGCACATTTTTGATGTTGCTAAGTCCACGTCTTTCGGCTTCGAGTGCCCATTCGTCGGAATAGTTGTTTCCTTCAAAAAGAACTGCACGTGAGTGAATGCTGTATTTTTTTATTATTTGGAAAATAGCTTCATCTTTTTTCACACCTTTTTCAATCAAAGCATCTACATCTACTTTAAATTGAGCAAGTTGGTCGGCTACCGCAGTACAAAGAGCCGTCATAGGCGATGAGCAGTTTGCTCCCGAACCTACTGCACGGAACTCAAAGCGGTTTCCGGTAAAGGCAAAAGGCGAAGTACGGTTTCTGTCGGTATTGTCGAGCAAAATTTCGGGTATTTTACCTATATCGAGTTTAAGGTCGGTTTTTTCGTCGGGAGTCATTTTCTTTTCGCTTACTCTTCCTTCAAGGTCGGCAAGCATTTTGGTTAAGTATTGACCCAAGAAAACCGAAACAATAGCCGGCGGAGCTTCGTTTGCGCCCAAGCGGTGCGAGTTGCTAGCCGAAGCAATGCTTGCGCGTAACAAATCGGAGTTATCGTAAACGGCTTTTACTGTATTTACCAAGAAAGCAAGGAATTGCATATTGCTTTTTGGGTTTTTGCCTGGCGAAAGTAAATTTACTCCTGTATCGGTAGCCATCGACCAGTTGTTGTGTTTTCCTGAACCGTTTACACCTTTAAATGGTTTTTCGTGCAAAAGAACACGGAATTTGTGTCGTCTTGCGATGGTTTTCATCAAATCCATAATCAATTGGTTGTGGTCAACTGCCAAGTTTGCTTCTTCAAAAATAGGAGCAAATTCAAATTGGTTAGGAGCAACCTCGTTGTGTCGGGTTTTGATAGGAATACCTAATTTATGAGCTTCTATTTCAAGCTCTTGCATGTAACGTTTTACACGAATTGGAATGGAACCAAAATAGTGGTCTTCCAATTGTTGGTCTTTCGATGAGGCATGTCCCATCAAAGTACGTCCGGTAAGCGAAATGTCGGGGCGAGCAAGGCAGAGGCTTTCATCTATCAAGAAATATTCTTGTTCCCAACCTAAGTTAGCGTGCACTTTGGTTACATTTTTATCAAAATATTGACAAACCTCAGTAGCTGCTTTGTTTAAGGCAGTAAGAGAGTTGAGTAAAGGAGTTTTGTAGTCCAAAGCTTCTCCGGTGTAAGCTACGAAAATAGTAGGAATAGAAAGAGTATCGCCTATAACAAAAGCGGGCGACGACGGATCCCAAGCCGTGTAACCACGCGCCTCGAATGTATTTCTGATTCCACCGCTAGGAAAGCTCGAAGCGTCGGGTTCTTGCTGTACAAGTAATTTTCCGTCGAAGTTTTCAAAGGGTTTTCCTTGGCTGTCGATGTGAAGGAAAGCATCGTGCTTTTCGGCAGTATTTCCGGTAAGTGGCTGAAACCAGTGAGTATAGTGAGTTGCACCACGTTCCATTGCCCAAGCTTTCATGCCCGCAGCAACTTGGTCAGCCATGCGGCGGTCTATTTTTATTCCTTTTTCTATCGATTCTAGTACACTTTTATAGGCTTCTTTAGAAACATATTTTTGCATAGTAGAGATGTCGAATACGTTTTCGCCATAGTATTGCGATGCTTTTTGAGTTGTAAAATCAAAATGCAATAGTTCGCGCGAGTTTGATAATAAATCTTCGAGTGCTTTAAACCTTAATTGTCCCATGATTTTTTGTTTTAATGTTTTTTTTTGAAAAGGGGTTGTTTTTCATTTACTCGACAAAAATATAGTTAATTTTTCGATAAATAAAATTTTTTTAGGGTTAATTCTCAAATTTAACCTAAATTTTACAAATACACCCCATTTTTTTAGCTATAATTTATTTTTATGTGAAATATTTATTTAAAAAGTGAAAAATAAGAAATGAAAAATGAGAAATGAAAACAATTATCAATGAGTTTAGTCTAAAAAGCGGTCTGATGGCTATTTTACGAATAACCTGAGTCTTTAGACTCAATTCACCAATTAATAATCAAAGTCGTTTTAGTTAAGAAACCCGATAGGTGGGTGTTAGTTTTTATCCTTCGTAGTAGGCAAGCGAAAGCCAAATGAAACTACGGCAACCAGCTCAATGCATGTTCATTCTACAAAATACAATAAAAACCCAATCCATAGCCCATTATTTACAGAAAAGAAAAAATAAAGTCTGTTGATAAAGTCCATTTTTATAATTAGTTATGGCATTTATGGTAAGTAAGTCTCTTTAAATTAGTTTATACTTTAGCTTTGTGTTCTTTGTGATTATTCTTTGTGTACTTTGTGGTTCTAATTATCTGGTTAGCAAAAAAAAACACAAAGAAAAAAAGATTTATGGTGAGCTATAAATATAAATTAATTTTAAACTTTTACTTAACAACTAATTACTTATGACTTTACAAACAGACTCTAAATTATACACTTGTTTTACTAAGCACTTAAAAGTAACAACGGTTTTGCTCAAAAATTAAATAGTACAAGTGCTTAATAGTTAGCCTATGGGCTGCGCATAAATTTTGACATCTTCGCCTTTAATTTCTTTTTCGCACAAAATAATTAAACGTTCCAATACATTTCTAAATTCGCGAATATTTCCTGTCCAATTCATTTTTTTTAGCTCATCAATAGCCGATTCTACTATCTTTTTAGTAGGAATACCGTGCTCGGAGCAAATAAGTTTATTAAAATAATCGGCAAGCAAAGGAATATCATCTTTGCGCTCTTTAAGCGAAGGTACTTTAATTACAATTACGCTCAATCTGTGGTATAAATCTTCTCTAAAGTTTTTTAAATCTATCTCCTCTCTCAAATTTTTGTTGGTTGCAGCTAATACTCTCACATTCACACGAATCGATTTTTCAGAACCTACACGCGAAATGGTATTTTCTTGCAAAGCACGCAATACTTTTGCTTGTGCCGAAAGGCTCATGTCGCCAATTTCGTCCAGAAAAAGGGTGCCACCGTCTGCTTGTTCAAATTTTCCTTTCCTAAGTTTATGTGCAGAGGTGAAAGCGCCTTTTTCGTGCCCAAAAAGTTCGCTTTCGATAAGTTCGGAAGGAATAGCAGCGCAGTTTACTTCAATAAAAGGTTGTAAATTGCGGTCGCTTTTTTCGTGCAACCAACGAGCTACCAGCTCTTTGCCAGTTCCATTTTCGCCCGTAATAAGCACTCGTGCATCGGTAGGTGCAACCTTGTCTATCATTGCTTTTACTAGTCTCATTCCTTCCGATTCGCCCACCATATCAAACATTTTGCTTACTTTGCGTTTCAGCACTTTGGTTTCGCTTATCAAGTTGGCTTTGTCTAGCGCATTACGAATTGTTATCAGTAAGCGATTTAGGTCTAAGGGTTTCTCTATAAAGTCGAAAGCGCCTTTTTTAATAGCTTCTACGGCAGTTTCGACCGTTCCATGCCCCGAAATCATAATTATAGGTGTGTCGCAGTTCATTTCCTGAATGGCTTCGAGTACCTCAATACCGTCCATATCAGGCATTTTTATATCGCACAGAATAATGTCGTAGGTATTTGTTTTAACCAATTCCACACCACTAATTCCGTCGTCGGCTAAATCAACACTGAATTTTTCATATTCCAAAATGTCTTTCAAAGCTCGCCTGATAGCTTTTTCATCGTCAATTATCAGAACTTTGGGTAATGCTTCCATTTGCTATATTTCTTTGTTATTTTTTTATATTAAATAATGCTTTTTTATAAACGAATATAAATGAGCGCCTAAAAATAAAATGTTAATTTACGCTATTTTTTATTATTTAACAAATCTTTGCTTTTATTTATTTTCAATCTAAATAATGTTTTTGACAGCATAACTTGTTAGCGTCCTAAATTCTAAAAAAAGTAAAACGATGCAACGTTCTCTATATTTTAATCATAAATTGTGCGTTTTTCATTCTTCTGTCTTAATTTTTGAACTACGTTGGTTTTTGGTTTCAGAGCGTAAACGTTTTTCTTCTAATCGTTTTTCGCGCATGGCACGAGTAGGTTTTACTGCAATTCTTTTTTTTGGCTTGAAGAGTGATTTTTCGAGCAAAGCATAAAATTTGGCTATGCAACGTTCTTTGTTGAGCAACTGGCTACGCTCGGCTTGCGAAACTATTTGCAGTATGCCTTCTTTGCTTATTTTGTTGGCTAATTTTTCTTTCAAAACATTTTTTTCGTCGATTGAAAGTATGTTTGAGTTTTCGATGTCGAATCTCAATTCTACTTTTGTACTTACCTTGTTTACGTTTTGTCCTCCTGCGCCGCTACTTCGGGAGGCTATAAATACAAATTCTTCTGATAAATCTCTATCAAATGGCATTTTTATGGTTTTTTTGAGGGTTATTTCATTTTTGCAAAGATAAATAAAATTTATATTCTTAGTTGCACCAAAAAAATTAACATTTTCATCGACTTATATTTCAATTACTTAATACCACAAGATTTTAATATTTACAATTTTTTTTAAAATAAAATACTAAAATAAAACTTTTTAAATTATCTTTCGTTAAGAGTTAGTTAGAGTTTGTTTATAAACTTAATAGTTCGTTAAACTTTGCCAAGTTGCAGTTTGTAAATTGCTAAATAATTAATTATCTGCATAATAATCAAAATAAGTAAACTTTGGCAAAGTTCTGTTATTTAATTCATTAGAAAAAAATTAACGAAGTATTGAAACTATAATTAATAAATATAGCTCAAACAATTATAAGTATTAACGCATAAAGCCATAAAATCATGAAACGATTTAAAGTTATTAGTTTATATATAGCATTTATACTTTTTAGTACTACAAGTTTCTCACAATCAACAGAATCGGATATTCCTATTTCTGAGTTGCCTTCGAGTGTAGAAAAAGTACTCCAACAATACATCGAAATATTGAGAAGCCCCAATTTAGATATTGTTGCCGAAAAATTTGTTGCCATTGCTGGCGGAAGCTTAATTAACACCGATGGTAGCGATTTGAGTAGAGGCAAAAAGGAATTTAGCTTGAAAAAAGACTTCGACGATTTGCAACATTATGCATATCCCATTAAAATAACACGTGTAAATAAAGCCGAATCAAACGGACAAGGTTATGGTGCAACTGCAATAAAAGGCGTTGTGTATAAAATATGGATTGATAAAAAGTCGAGCGACTTAGGTATGCCTGCGCCTATTTCAATTATGGTGCCCGAAGGTCATGCAACCATTAAAACGCCTAAAGTTGTGAACATTGGCAGCTTGTAACGAATTTGAAACAAGGTAGCCAAAGCTAAATCCGCTAAGCCACTCCGAGCGGCTTAGCGGATAAACAAATTCATTATTATCCCTTTACTTTGGCTACATTCATTCCTAATACTTTCCTTTGATTTGGAAAAGAGAAAAGGGTTTTGTAATTTTGTAAAAAAAATACAAATTTATGAAAATACTCATTACAGGCGCAACGGGTTCGCTAGGTGCTTATCTTACACGTCATTTTGCCAATTTAGGACACGAAATAATTGCAAGCGGGCGCATAGCAAAACCACCCGAAGAACTTTTGAAATACGCAACTTACATTCAGGCAGACATTGAAAATCCTCTCAATTTGCCCTTTGCCGATGCTTGCATTCATACAGCTGCTTTGTCTGACGATAAGTCTCTTTTGCGCGACCTTTATTTACCTAACGTAGAAGGAACCAAGCACATAGCCGAAGCTACAAAAAACTACAAACGCTTTATACACATTTCCTCGTCGTCGGTTTATTTGCCTTCCCACGAACCCATAAAGGAAGAAATTGCCGGAAAACAAAACAACAATGAGCTTTCTGACTATGGCAAATCGAAACTACTAGCCGAAGAAAAACTAATGCAAACCACCCAGCACGAAGCCTGTTTCATTCTCAGAGCACGCGCTTTTTATGGCGAAGGCGACAAGCTTATTTTGCCACGATTATTGAAACTTGTTAAAAACGAAACGCTTCAACTGCCTGGAAGTTTGCAGGTAAACATTTCGATGACTCATTTCAAAAATATAGCACACGCCATAGAGTTATGTCTGCTTTCGGAACGAAAAGGAATAAATATTTACAATATTTCTGACGAAACCGTTTATTTGCTTATAGATGTAATGCGGAAATTCACTTCAGCTTTTTATGGCAAAAAGCTAAACGAAAAATCGATTCCTATTGCTTTGCTTCGGATAATGGCATTTTTAAAATTGGGCGGAATAACAAAACTACTCATCAGAGCGTTTACTCAAGATATGGTGCTCGATATTTCAAAAATAAAAACAGAACTCGGCTACAAAGAACAAATAAATATTGATTCTTCTCTCGAAAGTATTGCCCTTTGGGTACAAAAAATTGGAGGAGTAGAGGTTTTGAAAAAAGCCGACAAACAACTAGCTTGGAAGGATTAGGAAT
>JAIFNL010000001.1 GCA_020047755.1 Bacteroidota bacterium | reverse complement strand
ACATACGGAAAACCTTTTGTATCAGGCAGTTCAGCTTTTTCGAGAAGTTTTGAATTGTTTTCTTCCAAAAGGAGGCTAATTTCTTCTTTCAAAAGCGAATTAAGTTCGCTCACATTCAGATACTTATCAACAGAAACTCGTTTTTCGATACGTTGAATTATTTTTAAAGTAGTTTCGACACCTACATCAGAACTGATAAGAATTTCTTCTAAATCGTCTAAAAAATCATCATCAATTTTAGATTTTCCTGCTACTGCTTTTGTAAGTTTTTGAAAAACACTCGATTTTGTTTTTTCTAACCCTTTGTCGAGCACTTCTTTTTTTTCTTTCGAAAAAAGACCAAATAATGCCATATCTATTTATATTATTTTAGCGAATTTCGTTTGTAAGCTTTCTAACTAAGCACAAAGCCAAAAGAAGTTTATTATCAAACATCAATTTTGGTTTTGATACTTTGAAATAAATTAAGCTCTAAATTAGAAAACAAATTTTCTAAAAAAAGCTCAAAATATTACAAATATAAAAAGCCTTCTTGTAAAAAGAAAGCTTTTTATAATTTTTTGTGTGCAGGTGTCGAATTTTTAATTTAATAATTCATTGCACACTGAAAATCAATTATTTATTCAAATATTAATTTTCTTTGTTAGCAAAATGGTTTGCAACTTCTTCTGAGTTGATAATGGCAGTTTTGTAAGAATAAGCACCTGTTTTAGGATTTCTTACAAGTTTATATGCTTTTACCATTACTTTGCTATCCACCTTTTTAAGGGTTGCTACTACTTTCTTAGCCATTTTCTTTCAGTTTTATTTAATTTCTTTGTGAATAGTATATTTCCTAAGAATTGGGTTATATTTTTTAATTTCCAATCTCTCTGGAGTATTTTTTCTATTTTTAGTAGAAATGTATCTTGAAGTACCGGGTAAGCCAGTTGCTTTGTGCTCAGTACATTCTAAAATAACTTGTACTCTATTTCCTCTTTTCTTTGCCATGACTTTTAATCACTTAATTTTTTTTTTAATACTTAGTTATAAAACCTTTAGCTTTTGCTTCTTCCAATGTGTTTTTTAACCCATTTTTGTTGATGGTTCTGATGGCTTGAGTAGAAACTCTAATACGAATCCATCTGTCTTCTTCGGGAAGATAAAATCTTTTGTCCACTAAATTAGGACTAAATTTTTTCTTTGTTCTTCTTTTTGAGTGAGAAACGTTGTTCCCAATCATTGCTTTCTTTCCTGTTATCTGACAAATTTGTGACATTTCAATTTTTTCTTAAATATTTGGAACTCTCTTTAAAACGGAGTGCAAAGAACGCTATTTTTATTTTATTTTTCAAATATATTTGTACTATTTTTTTATTTTCTTTCAAATATTTTTTTTTGTTTGAATATTCTCTCATCAAATAAGGTTTGAAAACTCAAAAAAAAATGTATCTAAAATACTAATTTTCAATAATATGAATATTGTTAATAACTTTTTTGCAGTCTATTTTTAGAGCTGATTTTGTGTTAATAATTTTCGCAAAAAATTCAATGCAAACGCGGAAGAATTTTGAATATTTCGGAGTCGCGAATTACCAAAGACCTTTTTAATGGCAAAAGTTTGCTTTTTTGATGCTACGGCTATCCAAATTGTGCCCACAGGTTTGTCTTCGGAGCCTCCGGTTGGTCCGGCTATTCCGGTGGTGGCAATTCCAAGGTCGGTTTTTAATTTTCGCATTACACCTTCTGCCATTTGCCTAGCAACTTGCTCACTTACAGCACCAAACTGTTCTAAATCAGTGGCATTTACATCTAATAGTTCGTGTTTTACTTCGTTAGAATATGCCACCACGCTGCCTTTGAAATAGCGCGAGCTTCCCGAAATACTTGTAAGCATTGTTGCCATTCTACCTCCGGTGCAACTTTCGGCAGTGCTTATTGTTAATCCATTAACCAACAATTCTTTGCCTATAACAGATTCGATAGTATCATTATCGTAGCCAAAAATGGCTTCGGGAATTAAATGGTTCAATTTTTCAATTTCAGTATTCAAAATTTCATGCAATTCGGCTTCATTTTCGCCGCTTATATCGAGCCGCAATTTAATATCGCCAGGTGAAGGAAGGTATGCTAAATTAATTCTTTTGGGCAAATTTGCTTCCCAATCTTTCAATATATCAGCTAGTTGCGACTCAGGTATTCCTGTTGTATGTACCGATTTGTGAAGAATAAAAGGCGTTTCAAATTTCAGCCTAATTTGTGGAAATCCTACTTGCGACAAAATGGCTTTCATCTCAAAAGGTACGCCAGGCAACGAAATAATTACGCAATTATTTTTTTCAAACCACATTCCGGCAGCCGTTCCTTTGGGGTTGCGAAGTACTTTGCACTTATCGGGAACCATTGCTTGATTTATGTTCAATTCCAACATATTAGCTCCACGTGCGCCAATAACTCGCTTCACATCGTCGAGCACATCTGAGTTTAAAACTAGCTCAGAATCAAAATATTTGGCAAGCGTTTGCTTAGTAATATCGTCATTGGTAGGTCCTAAACCTCCGGTGATAATTACAAGGTTCGACTCTTTTATATTGATATCAAGCGTTTCGATAATTAATTAAGCTCTTCGGCTATCCAAGCTGAGTTAGTATCAATGGTTTGACCAATTAATAATTCTTCGCCTATTGTTATAATTTGTGCATTCATTTTGTTCTTTTTATTTTAAAATTTTATTTTACAGTAAAAAAGTATGAAATGTTAGTCATCGTTTTTAATTGCCTTAATTCGTTGCAACAGAGTTGGATGCGAATAGTGCATAAAAACAACTGCTGGATGTGGAGTTAAATTGGACAGATTATTGACAGAAAGTTTTTTCAATCCCGAAATTAAAAATTCGCCCAAATTGTGTTGTTTTGCAAAAGCATCGGCTTGATATTCGTTTTTTCTGGAAATGATATTCATAAAAAAGCCCAAAATAGTTTCGATAGGCGTGAATAAAATTCCAAAGGCTAAAAATCCTAAAGCGAAGCTTTGATTTTGAGAACCCAAAGCATACGAAAGTTCAGGAATAGAGATAAATAGCGATAAAATATACAGCGTAAATCCTGTTTGAACAAACGAAATAAGCAATGCCCAAAGGGTATGTTTTTTTTTGTAATGCCCAACTTCATGCGCCAAAACTGCAAGTAATTCGTTGGTATCCAAATCATTGATAAGGGTATCGTACAAAACAATTCGCTTTTTGTTTCCCAAACCACTAAAGTAGGCATTTGCTTTTGAGGAGCGTTTAGAGCCATCAATTACAAAAATATTTTCTATTTTGAAGTTTACTATTTTGCTAAATTCTTCAATTTTAGAGCGCAATTCGCCTGCTTCAAGTGGTGTTTGTTTATTGAAAATAGGAACAATAAGCGAAGAGTAAAACATCATCATAAACACTGTAAATAAGGTCATTATAAGCCAAGCATAAATCCAAAAATTGTGCTGAGTAAGGGTATAAAACCAAACAATGACAGCTAAAATAAGTCCGCCCAAAATTCCGCTTACCAATAAGTTTTTAAATTTATCGAGCAAAAAAGTTTTCAGGTTCATTTTGTTAAATCCGTATTTTTCTTCGATTACAAAAATAGAATAATAGGAAAAAGGAAAAGTGAGAATTTCTGAAATTAGTAGCAAAAGTGCAAAAAACGACAAGGTTTCGAGCACTAAATTGGTTGAAATAAGCACAATCCAATCGTAAAATATTCCAAAACCGCCAAAAATAAGCATTAGCAAGGTAAGCAAGAAAGAATACGTGCTGCTATAAAATCCGAAGCGCGACGATTCGCGTTCGTATTGTTGTGATTTTGTATATTTTTCGGCATCGTATATGCCTTGTAATTCCTCAGGCAATTCGGCTTTTAAGTTTTTTAAATTTAAAAAATCTAAAATTCGTTCCAATAAGAAAAAAAATACGGATATTGTGAGGATAATGGCTAAAATTAGGGTTGTCATTTAATAAATTGTTAAATTATTGAATTACTAAATTGTAGAATTGTTAAAAATAAAAAGAAAATTTCATATAAAAAAAATAATTCTTCATTTTTAATTTTTCATTTTTAATTCCTGACTCTTTTCAAGTTTCGGGAAATAAATTGCTGATAGGCACGTTTGCTAGAATCTGTCAAAAAACTTTCATTTTCAATTCTTTCCATCATTTGGGGCAAAAGCGTAACCAATTGATTCAGAACAAATTCATTTATCGGTTCGTGTATATCAAACTCATTTTCGGAATAAAAAGTAAGAGAATCGAAGTCGGTGTAAGGCGTATGCACTATGGCTGCAAAATCGAAATCGTAAGGAATAGGATACAACTCGTTGTTTGAGTTTTTCACAAATTTAATGTTGTGCATATTTTCTAAATTCCAATCGTTGTTGCCAATAAGATATTGAAAAAGAAGCATTTTGCTATACACAACCGGATTTATGGTGTGCGTTTCTATGGGTAACATCTCAATTTCCTTCACCTGTTTACGGCTACAAAAGTTGGCATCGGATTCTACCACAAAGGCTTTTTGGGCATAAAAAATTTTGTTTGTTTTAGAATTTATAATTTGTAGGTTAATCCATTTTGTTTTTAACCCAAAACTACAAAATTGCTCATACATTTGGTAAAGCAAATACTCTTTTGCTAAGTACTGCAAGTAACTCGAATCGTTTTTGCATGGCAATACTATGTCAAAATTTTTCAGCTCTTTTTGGTTGGTTTTGAGCTTAATTTTTAGTTGTGGCAATGGACAATTTGCCGTATCTGCTCTAAATTCACCACGCAATTTTACTCCAGCCGTGTAGTTTCGTTTTTTTGTAGAACTAAAAACAATTTGTGCTTGTGCTTTGTGGTAAAAGCGTTTCGAATCATATTGCTCTGTAAAAAAATCGGTATCAAATTCCAGTTTAATAGTTTCCAACGAATCCAGTAAGCTAGAATTTGTTTTTTGTTGAAGCTGTGTTTTTTTCTTTTGGCACTCAAAAGAAAAAAAGAATGAAAAGCAAAGCAATAAAATAGCAAACAATTTATTTTTTTTCAGATATTTATACATACATTTGCAGTTGTGAATAACTTTACAAAAATAAAATAAAATAAATTTAAGGCATTTAGTATGAAAAAAATAATTATCCTTTTAATTTCCATTACAATTTTTGCAGCAGGCTGCAAAAAGAAGGAAGAAGAACAAAAAGAAAAGGTAAAAGAATTTGTAGAAGCTGTTGAAAACAACGACTTTGAAAAAGCAGAAGAAAATTCTACTCCAAAAACCAGAAAACTTTTAACCGCTCTGAAAAAGCAATTTCAAAAACTAAAAGATAAAATTAAAAAACCCGAAAAGGTTGAAAAAGAAATAGGCGAAAATACGGGCGATGAGAAAAATCCCAAAATAAAAGTAGATGTGTCGATAGGTAAAGACAAAAAACAAGTACACATTCCGCTGGTGCTGGTAGATGGGAAATGGCTCATTGATTTGTCTGACGAAGACCTCTCGTTTCTACAGTTTATTATTTTTCGCAATCAGTTGCAAATTATTATAAAAAATAACGATAAAAAGAAACATACTTACAAACACACCAAGAAAAAATCGCACAAAAAAAGTAAAAAGAAAAAAAATAAGACATAGAAAATTAATTCTTAATTTTTAATTCTTATTTTTAAAACCCTTTTGATGCGAAAAATAATTCACATAGATATGGACGCTTTTTTTGCTTCGATAGAGCAGCGCGACTTTCCGGCTTTGCGCGGAAAACCAGTTGCTGTGGGCGGAAGCCACGAGCGCGGCGTGGTTTCGGCAGCCAGCTACGAGGCTCGCAAATTTGGCGTTCGTTCGGCTATGTCGGGCAAAATGGCTCGTAAGCTTTGCCCAAGTATTATTTTTGTAGAGCATCGTTTTGAGGCTTACACGCAGGTTTCTAAGCAAATAATGGAAATTTTTCATCGCTTTACCGATTTGGTTGAACCCTTATCGCTCGATGAAGCTTTTCTCGATGTAACTGAAAATAAGCTGAATATACCTTCCGCCAGCATTATTGCCAAAATGATAAAAAAACAAATAGCCGAAGAAACTCATTTGATTGCTTCTGCGGGTGTTTCGTATTGCAAGTTTTTGGCTAAAATAGCTTCCGATTATAAAAAACCCAACGGCTTTTTTTTGATTAAACCCGAAGAAGCTATTGAATTTATCGAAAATCTGCCTATCGAACGTTTTTTTGGAATAGGCAAAGTAACTGCCGACAAAATGCACAAACTCGGAATCCACAAAGGCAAGGATATAAAAGCTTTGCCACAAAGTGAACTTGTACGCTTGTTTGGAAAAAGTGGTTATTCTCTATTTCAATTAGTTAGAGGCATCGACGAGCGCGAAGTGATTCCCGACCGCACGCGTAAGTCAATTGGAGCCGAATCGACTTTTACTTCCGATTTGTACCTTTTAAAAGATATTCATCAGCAATTAAAAAGTGTGTGCGAAATTTTGTTTAAGCGCATTTCAAAATCCAATCGCTTTGGCTACACGCTTACTTTAAAAGTTAAATACTCTGATTTTAAAGTTATTACACGCAGTAAAACGAGTCCTTTGCTGTTCGATACACACCAAATGATTTTGAGTTCGGCACACGAACTTTTGAATCAAGTAGAACTCAACTCAAAAACAATTCGTTTGCTAGGTTTATCTATTTCAAAACTCGAAATGGAACAAAAACAAGAATGGATTCAGCTAAAATTCAATTTCTAAACAAATATTCTAGTTTTTTTGGCAGTTTTCGCATGTTCCGTAAATATAAAGAGAATGATACGAAATTTGAAAATCCATTTCCGATGCCGCTGTATCTTTAATCATCTGTATTCGAGGATCGCAAAATTCGCGCACACTTCCACAGGTTGTACAAATAATATGGTCGTGCTGTTTTGATTTGAACGATTTCTCAAATTGCGAAATGTTACTTCCAAATTGGTGTTTTATCACCAAATTGCATTCCAACAAAATATCTATCGTATTGTACAAAGTAGCACGACTTACTCGGTATTTTTTGTTTTTCATTTTGATATAGAGCGATTCTATATCAAAATGACCCTCGTGAGAATAGATTTCTTCCAAAATAGCAAAGCGTTCGGGTGTTTTTCTGTGACCGTTTTGCTCAAGATATTTGGTGAAAATTTCTTTCACATTTCCCAACAACATTCGATTATCCATAATTAATCTAAATTAAAATTAGAAAAGTAAAAGTAGAATTTATTTTCCATTTAAACGAATTTTTTTTTCATTTTTTTCAAAAAAATAAAAAAAAATCGATTTAATTTTAAAGTCTTTGAAAAAAATCGATTTTTTTATACAACACTTCTAGCTTAATGCAGGATTATCTATTTGTATGTGAGCACTTTATTTTTCAAATAATCAGTACGCATGTCTTCTTTAATGATAGAACTTTTTCTATACACACTGAGCACACCATAAACTCCAATAATTTTGCTCAAAAGAATATTAATACTGATTAAATCGTTAATGGAAATTCCTATTTCTCCTTTAAATATTCCCGATTGAGTGGTAATATTCAAGCGAATAATGTTCAAGTTCATTTCGTCGGAAATAACGTGTACGATTTTTAATAAAATCCCCTTACTATCAACTCCTTCCACCACAATAA
>JAIFNL010000077.1 GCA_020047755.1 Bacteroidota bacterium | reverse complement strand
TTTTTGTATTCCATAAGAATTTCATTAAAATTATACGACCTTACTTTTCCTATCATTATCTGACTATGATGAGTTTGTAGCACATTTTCTTTGGTATTCAAAAGTTCTTCGTAGAGTTTTTCGCCCGGTCGTAAGCCAGTAAATTGAATATGAATGTCTTTACCTATTTTTAAACCCGAAAGTTTTATCATTTTTTTTGCTAAATCTACTATTTTGACACTTTTTCCCATGTCAAAAATAAAAATTTCACCCCCTTTCCCCATTGTTCCAGCTTCTAAAACTAACTGGCAAGCTTCTGGAATGGTCATAAAGTAGCGCGTTACCTCGTGGTGAGTTACCGTTACCGGACCACCAGTTAAAATTTGTTGTCTAAAACGAGGAATTACCGAACCATTTGAGCCTAATAGCTAAACGCTTTGAGGCACCCATTATATTGGTTGGGTTTACGGCTTTGTCGGTCGAAATCATTACAAATTTAGACGCATTGTATTTTTCGGACAATTCAGCGACCATCATTGTTCCTAAAACATTGTTATTCAAGGCTTCACATGGGCTATTTTCCATCAAAGGCACGTGCTTGTAGGCGGCTGCATGATAAACAATTGTTGGTTTTGTTTCTTTAAAAATATATTCGATACGCGCTTTGTTGGTAATATTGGCGATATATATTTCAAAATTAAAAAAATAGAGTTTTTCTTGTAGTTCAAGTTCTATGTCGTAAAGGGCTGATTCGGCTTGGTCGATAAGAATTATTTTTTTAGGCCTAAATTTGGTAAGCTGCCTTACTAATTCACTGCCTATCGAGCCCGCAGCTCCCGTTACCATTACTATTTTATTTAAAATTTCTTTTTTTATTGCCGATTCATCGAGCTGTATTGGGTCGCGTTCTAATAAATCTTCAATTTTAATTTGCCTTATTTGATTTAAGCTCAATTCGCCATTTATCCATTTATCAACCGATGGAACAGTAAGTAGTTCAATATCTCGCATTAAGCACATTTCGGCTATTTCATTTTTCAATACTGCATCTATCGTGTTTTTAGCAATTATGAAACGATTGGGCTGGTATTTTTCCAATACCTGTGGTAGTTGATTAATGTGAAATACCGGAATACCATCTATTTTTTTTCCGGAGCTATTGGTTGATTCAACTAAAAAGGCTTCTATTTTATTTGAATTTTCATTTTCTGATTCTAAAACTCGCTTGGTAATTATTGAAAAATTCTCATCTCCAAAAATTAATAATTTATTATAATTTTTAGAAAGTTGTACATTACTTTCAAATATTAATTTTGCTATTATACGGTATCCTGCTAGCAAAAAAATAACAATAAAAAAATCAATTCCTAAAACAGAGCGTGGAAAAATGTATAAACTATCAACAAAATAAAATCGAATAAAATTTAGGAACACAAAAATAAAACTCCCAAACAATATCGTCAAAAAAAGTTTTTCGGCATCTTTGGTGCTAAAATAACGAACAACTCCAAGATAAGAACGTGCAATAGCAAAACTTAGTGCTCTTACTATGGCTGTAATAGACATTATGAGCATCAAATTATTCACATAAAGCTCTTCTATTCTAAAATTCATTCGCAATAGAAAGGCAAATGTCATTGATGCTACACTAAAAAGCACGTCCAAAAGAAAGATTAGCCATTTTGGGAAATGTCTTTTATAAATAGCCTCGTTCATTATTTTTTATTTTTTTTTGACCATCTGAAACTATGCTAATTAAAAACCCAACGAAAGTGAAAAAAAACAAGCTAAAAAAAGCAACATAAAAAATGGAAAAACGAGGTCTTAAATTCTGCTCAAAAGACTGAAATACATCTACTGCTGTTGAATTCTTTATATAATCTTCACTTCTTTGTTTTAGTATGTTCAATTTTAATATTTCTTCGTGGTAATATAAGGTTGCGGGATCGTTAATCACTACATTTGAGGTGGTTTGAGCTTTTGACGAATCAAAAAAAGACAATTGTAGATGTTCTAATTTTACAATTTGCTTGTCTAATTCTACAATAAATTGCTTATTGGTTTGCTTTGATTCAGTTATTTTCGCTTTAATATTAGGGCTTGAGTTGATATATTTTTTTATGCCTTCTTCCAATTTTTTCAAATCAATAGGATATTTATAAACAACATCAATATAGTAATAATTGCTATTTTCTAATGTATCACAAACAAATTTGCTAATTTTAGAGGCATCTTTTTTCGAAATGCCTAATGTTTTGCTAAGTTTTTCCTTCAAAACTAAAATATTCAAAGAGTTAGCAGCAAAAACAGCATCTATATTATTCACAACTGAGGCGTGCCCTACATGCGCATCAATATCCTCGGCATTTACGTTTTGTGGGATGATAACCTTTGCTTGTGCGGTTATTCTACTTTTAACTAAGCTTTGGGTAAAAAAGAAAAAAGAAGCGGCAAAAGCAATACCTAAAAAAAAGGACATCAGCAACACCAGTCGATTTCTTTTGAAAAACAATAAAAAAGTAATAAGTGTTTTTTCTAACAGTTTTAATAAACTAATTTCGTCATTCATTTTTTTATAATTTAATTGTACGATTACTATAATAAAATACTATGTGTTTCATGGTTTACAACAAAAATAAAGAACCATTATTATTTATAATACGTTTGATACCAATCCAAAAAATTAGCAATTCCGTATTGAATTTTTATGCTTGGCTTATAGTTTAAGTTTTTTATTAAATCATTTACATCTGCACTTGTACCTTTTACATCGCCAGCTTGCATAGGCATATAATTTTTTATAGCTTGTTTTCCTAATTGTTTTTCTATTTCATAAATAAAATCCATCAAATTTACCGTATTATTATTACCTATATTATAAATTTGATAAGGCGCAGGCGAAGTTGCAGGATCTGGATATGTACTATTCCATTCCATATTAGGAGTAGGAATATTTTCGATAACTCTTTTTATACCTTCCACTATATCATCTATATAGGTGAAATCTCTATACATTTCGCCATTGTTGTAAATATCGATTTGCTTTCCTTCCAAAATAGCTTTTGTAAAAATAAAAAGTGCCATATCTGGGCGTCCCCAAGGTCCATATACCGTAAAAAAGCGCAATCCAGTAGTTGGCATTTTAAATAAATGACTATAGGAATGAGCAATCAATTCATTACTCTTTTTACTGGCTGCATACAAGCTAATTGGGTGATCTACATTGTGATGCACCGAAAACGGCATTTGTGTATTTAACCCATAAACACTTGAACTACTTGCATATACAAAATGTTGAATATTATTTCTCTTACTAGCTTCCAAAATATTCAAAAAACCAACAATATTCGATTGTATATAAGCGTAAGGGTTTTCCAAGCTGTACCTTACACCAGCCTGAGCTGCCAAATTACAAACTTTATCAATTTGCTCATTTTCAAATAGTTTATCTATATTTTCTCTATCTTCTAAATTTAATTTGATGAACTTATAATTTGGATATTTTACACTTTGAATTATTTTATTATATTGAATATCAGACTTTAAGATACCACACTCAGTTAAACGAGCATACTTTAAGTCAATATCATAATAGTTATTAATGCTATCTAGCCCAATAATTTGATAATCAAGATTTATCAGCTTTTGTACTAAATGAAATCCAATAAATCCGGCAGTACCTGTAATTAAAATTTTGGTCATGTTCAAAAAAAATAAGCTATTGCTGTAAATTAAAGTGCAAAAGTACAAAACAAATTGCAAATCTTCTGCTTTTTTTTTTATTTTTTCTGCTATTTTTTAAATTATGATTTACAATCGCTCGATTTCGCCCGTAGCACCATTCATTTTTATTAAATCGCCTGTTTTTAACTGTTTCAGTATCCCTTTTGCAGCCACAATCGATGGGATTCCCATCTCGCGGCATAAAATTGCGGTGTGGCTAAGTAAATTTCCTTTTTCGGAAATAATTCCGGCTGCTTTTGAAAATAGATTTATCCAGCCCGGCTCAAAATAGTGTGAAACTAAAATAGAATCCGCTATATTTAAGTTTTCAATATTACTATCAGTCAAAACAATTACTTTTTTAGTCAAAATCCCACTCGAGCAGCCAATTCCTTTCAAATTATTGCTTATTTGCGAAGTATTTTGCTCAATTGTACTAAATTTATCGCCTTTTTGTAGGTATCTATTCTCTATTTTGAGAGTTTCATAACCCAAATATTCATTTTTACGTTTTAATATTAATCTTTTGAATTGACTTGAAACAGGCTTCTCTATTAATTCGTCAAACTTCAAGTAAAGCGAATCGCCTTTCTCTTCTATCAAATTATTTTTTAACAGTTCGACATCTATTTGTCTAAAAATTCTGCGAACAACTGCAAAAGCCTTTGTTCGCATAAAACGAAAATTTTCTCGGTTTCTTATCAAATTAATATTCCAATTTATTAACTTTTTAAATGCAATTTGTTTTAATTTATTAATAGGAAATTCTTTTTGCAGAATTGATTTGTAATCAAAAGAAAATGTTTTGGCAACTTGTTCTAATTTTACTTTTGAATTTTTCTTCAAAAATAAAATAAAACCCTGCGGATTCTCTTTATAATTAAGTATTTCCATTTTCAATTCACCATCATCGCATCGCTCGCCATAATTCTCGATGTACGTCTCTATTTTAAGTTTAAATTCTTTGAAATCAGACTCCAACACTTGCATTATTTCCGGTTCGTCTTTCTGCAAAAATAGCTCATACAAAGCATTTTCTGATTGAATATCAGCAATTAGCAATTGAAATTCCCTAACTATTTTCAGCGAAATAAGCTCACCTTGCGAAAACAAAATATCATTGGCAAAATTTGGATAAGATTTTTCTAAGCCTGACTTTTTTACTACATTTTTTAATAACGACGACACTATTAGCGTAAAAAGACCATTGAGCATAGGAGCAATCCAATGTTCAAGCATTTGTTTTTCAAGCTTATAATACTCTACAATTAATTCGGAATGCGACTTATTTTCAAAAAGCTCATTCTTATAGTTGGTTATAATTTCATTGAAATTTTTTTCGTAATTCAATTTATGCTTATTGAAAAAAACAAACGCTTTGAGCAAGTTAAAAATCAATTTGAGATGCGAAAACAAAGAAGATTTTGAATTAAAAGAATCAAAACCAGCATCTTCCATTCCAAGTGATTTTGTATATTGCTTGCTAATTTTATCACCAAAAGGCAAAAAAGACAATAGCTTTTGCCACGAAGTTACGTTGTAATACAAAGAGCCATTGATGTTTCCTGCCATATTTTTAAGCAAAGGCAACATTTTTTTATAGCTTTCAGAGTTTACTCCTATAAATTTAAGCATTTGATTATAAGCGATATAGTAAGTATATTGTACAAAAGAAGCACTCAAAGGCAGCGTAATACCCGGATAATTTTCGCCAATATTTGAATTGTCCCAAATCGTTTCATGTTCAAACTTTCCAGTCGTAATAGGGCGAACTTGAAGCCAATAAATCAAGCCATTAGCTATTGCAAATTCAACATCTACCGGCATTTTTTTTAGCGAA
>JAIFNL010000200.1 GCA_020047755.1 Bacteroidota bacterium | reverse complement strand
AATGAGCAACAGCGCGAAGAATATAGAAAAAACGATTAATTTTAAGAAATGTAAAAAATAAAGTGGAATTATTTATAAAAAAAATAGCAGAAGATTATTTTTTTCAAATGAAAATTTGTAGTTTTGAGAAAAGAAATATTAATGTTTAATTTTTTTAAGAAAATATAAAAATGGTACGAAAAAATAAGTCTTTGCAGCGAAAAACGACTTCTTCTCAACGAAGCTCTCAACCAAAATTTAATTTGAATGCAAAAAATACAAAACTCCTTCTTTATCTTATAGTTGCAGGTATTTTATTGTTTTTTTCATATTCGTTTTTCACAAGTACCGGTGAAAGTATTTCGGCAAAATTGAGCGATGCGTTTACAAAAACAAAAAATCTTTTGTTTTTCAATGTCGAAAATGATACTTCAAATCAAGGAATTAGCTCAAATACGCTAACTCTCGACAAGATAGAGCAAGGCTATCCAAAAATCGATGCCACTGGAGAGATTGAAACCTATTCTGGCTTTCATTTATCTTATAATGAGCAACATGAGCAGGCAAATTGGGTTGCATATATTTTAACCAAGGAGATGGTTAAAAATGATAAAGCCGAACGCAATGATAATTTTCGCCCCGACGAAAATATCCAAACAGGTTCTGCAACATTGGCTGATTATCGTGGAACTGGCTATGACAGAGGACATTTAGCTCCTGCCGCTGATATGCACTGGTCGGCAGAAAGCATGGACGAATCCTTTTTGATGAGCAACATGAGTCCACAGGAGCAAGAATTTAATCGAGGAATTTGGAAAATGTTAGAAGAAAAAGTTCGTGATTTTGCTGTTGAAAATGAGCGGATTTATGTTGTTACGGGACCAATTTTGAAAGATATAACTAAAAAAATAGGAAAAAATAGCGTTTCTGTGCCAAAATATTATTACAAAGTTATACTCGATATTTCTACGCCAAGTTTTAAAGGAATTGCATTTTTGATGGAGAACAAAGAAAGTTCAAAAAGTCTTGCTTCTTTTGCAATGTCTATTGATGAATTGGAGAAATTTTCAGGCATTGATTTTTTTCAGGGTGTCAAAGATTCTGCAATAGAGAAAATCGAAGACGATTTTGATATAAAAGCATGGAGTTTGAATTAACTTTTTCACATAGGATCTACATTTACAATTACTTGTAATCCTCTAAAATGCAACTCGCTTTTTAAGCTTCCAATCATTTGTCTGATGTATTCTTTTGCTTTACTTTGGGCTTTTTCTCGTTCTATTTTTACCAGAATATTTTTTATATAAAAATTTTGAATCCTATTAATAGGCGGTGATTCCGGTCCTAAGATTCTATCTGCAAATATATTTTTTAGATGCAAAGCTAAGGCTTCCGAGGCTTTGTTTAGCGTCTCTAAATGCTTGTGTTTTAATGTTATAAGAATAATTCGATAAAAAGGAGGATATCTAAATCGTTGTCTTTCTGTTATTTGAGTTTTATAGAATGCTTCAAAGTCATTAGTAATTACGTGTTTTATGACATAATGCTCAGGTTCAGCGGTTTGTATCACTACAAGCCCTTGCTCGCTGCGCCGTCCGGCTCTCCCGCTTACTTGCAGCATGAGCTGAAAACTTCGTTCGTGCGCTCTAAAATCGGGAAAATTGAGCATATTGTCCGCATTCAAAATTCCTACAATACTCACATTGTCAAAATCTAAGCCTTTGGAAATCATTTGAGTACCTATCAAAATGTCAATATTTTTGCTCTCAAACTTTTGAATGATACTTTGGTAAGCTGTGCGCGAACGTGTTGTGTCTAAGTCCATTCGGGCAATTTTGTGTTCGGGAAAAAGTATTGCTATATCACTTTCTACTTTTTCAGTTCCAAAGCCTTTGGTTTGAAGTGCTGAATCATTACAAGCTAAGCAGTTAGTTGGCATTGATATTGTAAACCCGCAATAATGGCAAACAAGTTTATTGGTAAATTTGTAATAGGTCAAACTAACATCGCAAAAGTCGCATTTTGGCACCCAACCGCAAGTATTGCACTCCAGAAAGGGTGAAAATCCTCGCCTGTTTTGAAAAAGAATACTTTGTTTACCTTCAGAAAGCGATTTTTGCATATTTTCGATTAAAATGGGAGAAAAATGTCCTTTCATTTGCTTTTTTTTGCGCAAACGAATTAAATCGGCAACTACAATTTTGGGCATGGTTACGTTGCCAAATCGCTCGGTTAGTTTTACAAGTGCAAAACGTCCGTTGACAGCATTGTAATAACTTTCTATTGAGGGAGTTGCTGTTCCAAGCAATACTTTTGCTCCGTGCATTTGCGCCAAAACAATGGCAGCATCGCGTGCATTGTAACGTGGTGCAGGAGCCGTTTGTTTGTAATTATTTTCGTGTTCTTCATCTACTATAATGAGCCCTAAATTGCTGAAAGGCAGAAAAATAGACGAACGAACGCCTAAAATAATTTCATATCTTTTTTTATTTTCGGTATTCAAGTTTTTCCATACTTCTACACGCTCGGAGTCGCTATATTTGGAATGATAAATACCTGTTTTATTTCCAAAAACAACTCGCAACCTATTTACAATTTGAGCCGTAAGTGCTATTTCAGGCAATAAATAAAGTACTTGTTTTCCTTCTTGCAATGTTTTTTCAATTAGCTTGACGTAAATTTCTGTTTTTCCGCTCGATGTAACTCCTTGCAAAAGGCATACATTTTTTCCTAAAAATGCCTGATTAATTTCATTGTAGGCTTGCTCTTGTGCTGCCGAAAGTTCTTTTATTTTTGTTACTTCTGTTTCGCTTAAATCTAGCCTATCTACTTCGAGTTTATCAATTTTGAGTATATTTTTTTCTTCTAGCCCCTTCAAAATAGCAGAACTAATGTTATTTTCTTTCAGAAGTTTGTCTTTTTTGTAATATTTTTGAGGTTTTGGCGAAAAATATTCTATTTTTTGAATAAATTTCATAAATAATTCCAATTGTTTTGGATTTTTTTCTAATTGTCCAAAAACTGCCTCAATTTCAATGTTTGATTTAATATTTTCATGCAAGCATACAAAGCTTTCTGTTTTGGCTTTGTATTTTTTTTGAACCGATTCTTCTACCGAGATAATTCCTTTTTCGAGCAGTGAATTTACATAGCGAATGGACGATTTTAAGCCCGTTATTTTGCTTAAATCGCTGATTAATAGAGTTTTCTTTTCCTTTAATTCGTCTAAAATTTGCGTTTCCTTTGACGAAAAATCGCTATTTAGCTCAATATCATTGTTTAAGCAAAGTTTTGTTTCACTTTCTAATTTTAAACCCGAGGGTAAAGCCGCTTGATATACTTCGCCCAAGGTGCACAAATAATAGTCTGTTATCCAGAGCCAAAACTTTAATTGATAAGCATTTACAATCGGTTTTGTGTCCAAGATGCTTATAATTTCTTTCACTTCATATTCTTTGGGCTCGGTGTGGTGAAGTGCATAAACAATGCCCGAATAAATTTTTGACTTTCCGAAAGGAATGGTAACTCTCTTTCCTACACTACATTCTAAATCCATTGTTGTTGGAATTTTATAGGTAAAAAGTCGAGGCAAAGGAATGGGCAAAATTATATCTGCAAACAAAGTATCTTGGTTTTTTTTTGAGAAATTAAAATTAGTTTTGAGCGTTTATTATTTTCACGAAAAAACTGAATATCAAATGAATAAATTAAAAGTTTTTTCTGTTGCGCAAAAAACTTTGTTTAACAAAAATAGATAAAAAAAATCATTTATTAAAAAATGATTGAAAATTAAATAAACTTTGTATTTTTACATTTTTAAATAACTAAAATAATTCTAAAGATTTATGACAACTTTTGAAAGTGCCGTAAAGACGGTAAATTATTCAGATAAGACTATATTTCAGTTTCTTACAAATTTTAAAAATTACGAAAATTTGTTGCCTGCCGATAAGATTACGCATTTTTCGGCTACAGAAACTAGTTTTGGATTTTCTATTAAACCCTTAGGGCGGTTTTTGTTGCAAATTGTTGGAAAAGAAGAATTTAAAACAATTAAAATGCAAGGAGAAGCCAAAGTTAATTTCGACCTTGTGGTGGATTTAGTTCCTTTTACTGAAGAAATTACAAAGCTAAAAGTTACAATTAATGCAGATTTGAACCCATTTGAAAAAATGATTGCTGCAAAACCGATTCAATCTTTGGTTGATAGCATTGCCGACCAAGCGACTCAAATTAAAATAGCTTAGTTTTGATTTACTGAAAATTTGTAGAGCGAGTGGAAATAATTAGCAAAGAAAGTTTACAATCTACTAATCTGTATGCCAATCAGTTGCTAGATTCGGGCGAAATTAAAAAGCCTACATTAATTGTAACTGATTGTCAAACAGCGGGTAAGGGTTACGGGAAAAATCTGTGGGAAAGTGCGCCAAATCAAAATTTGACCTTTTCGCTTGTTGCTTTTCCCAATTTTCTTTCTGCTGACAATATTTTTAGTATTTCTATGGCGGTTTCTTTGGCTATTTGCCAATTTTTGGAGCAATATATTGACAGTGTGTCGATTAAATGGCCTAATGATATTTACTGGAAAGATAAAAAAATCGCCGGAATTTTAATTGAAAATGCTCTTAGCGGCGAAAATATTGAGTATGTCATCGCGGGCATTGGATTAAATATAAATCAAGAAGTTTTTGAAACAAATCCGCCCAACGCGGTCTCTTTGGCTCAAATAACTGGCAAAAAATACAATTTATCAGAGCTTTTGAGCGTTTTAGCAGAAATAATTTTGTTGAAAATAGAAAATCTGTCTTTAGAAGAATACGACGATTTTATCAAAAATTATTATAAAAAAATGTATCGTTTTCAAAAAAATTATGAATTTAGAAAAAACAACGAAATATTTGAAGCAAAGATAGTTGGAGTAAATAAATGGGGCAATTTAATTTTGCAAAAGAGCGATTTAACCCATGCTATTTTTGGTTTTAAGGAAGTTGAGTATATTATTTAATTTATGATAAAATTGCTCAAGATGCAGAGCCAGAGTTTGAAAAAGATAAAAAAGAAGAAGTTAAAAAGGAGTCGCGCTTGATTGATAAACTTGCATTTGGCGGCAGTTTTAGCCTATCATTTGGATCTTACACGCGCATAGCCGTTTCGCCAATTATTGGCTTTCGCCCTTTGGATCCTGTTTTGATTGGCATCGAAGGTCGATTTGCCTATATTAAAGACACTTACAATGGTTTTCAGACCTACTATTATGGTGCTGGTCCTTTTGCTCGTTTTATTTTTTTCAAAGGCATTTACGCACAGATTCAGTCTGAATATATGAATTATGACGAAATCCTTTTTAAGAGCTATAGTTCGCGAAGAATCTGGAATTCAGCGTATTTAATAGGGGGAGGTTATAGCCAGCAAATAGGAGAGCGTTCCTATTCGTTTATATCTATTTTGTGGGATATTAACGAAACAGCGGCAACTCTTTATGAAAGCCCAATTATTCGTTTTGGGATTATTTTTTAATTTTAAATTATTGACTGTGAGCTTTTTATATCCTTCTTTTTTGTGGGCATTAGTTGCCGTAATTATTCCGATAATTATACATTTATTCAATTTTAGGCGGTACAAAACCATTTATTTTAGCAATCTTAATTATTTACGAAATATTAAGAAAGAGACTAAGTCGAAATCGCAATTGAAGCATTTGTTAATTTTATTTGCTCGAATTTTTACCATTATTTTTCTTGTTTTGGCATTTGCACAGCCTTATAAACCAGCTCAAAACAAAGAAAGTAATGTAA
>JAIFNL010000023.1 GCA_020047755.1 Bacteroidota bacterium | reverse complement strand
AGTCGGCTGAAAGCACTACCGAAGGTAGTTCTTCAGCCTCATAAGGAAACCAAAAAGCGGTAGCAATTCATTTTGCTGCCGCTTTTTTTTTAACGTTTAACGATAAATGTTTAACGATAAATGTTTTGACCGTATTGTGTAGAGACGCGCCGAGGCGCGTCTCTACACAATGGGGGTACACAACAAATTTGTTTTCAACAAAGATACCGCAACTACATTACTTTTATTTGAAATAGTCTAAATTATTTTTTCAACGAAAGAAATGACTTTTTGAAGCATTTCGCCAGCCGGCTTGCGACTCGTAAGCAACTTTATACACTTTTACATCGGCTTGCGATTCGTATTTCACAAAAAAGACCTTCACATCGGCTTGCGATTCGTAATCTACCTGAAACCATTTGCCATCGTTTGTGCCAGCTTGCGAGCTATACGAAACGTAAAAAACTTTCAAATCGGCTTGCGATTCATACGCTACCATAAATACTTTTACATCGGCTTGCGATTCGTATTTTACTTCGTAGATTTTCTGTGCCTTGCTTATTGTTGTCATTAACAAGAAGATGGCTAATATAGTGAGTAGTTTTTTCATGCTATTTGCTTTTAGTTTCATCTCTTTACTGAAAATAATTCGACCAAATACCCTTACAAAAAAGTAAAATTAATACACTCCCAAACAAAATTGATACGATGGCACCAAAGTCATCGTATCAATTTGTTTTTCATTTAAGTTAGCTGGAAAACATTACGTGTTGTAAACCTATTTCAAGCTCATTACATAATCAGCCACAGCATTGGTTTCTTCTTCGGTAAGAGGAACAGGAACCATAGGAGCTGGATAGTTTGCACTTTTCTTTCCGTTTTTAATGTTATCGAGAATAGCTTGTCTGTCTTTCAAGTTTTTAAGAGGAGGAAATACTCCGGCAAGTCCTGCACCTTCTGCTTGATGACATACTTGGCATTTGGCTTTATAAACTTCTATTCCTTTAGAGAAATCGGCTGTTGCAGTTTCAGTAACTTCTTGAGTTAAAGAATCTCCAGTTGCTTCGTCAGTAGCTTGCTCGCCGCCGCACGATACAAAAGCAAACGAAAATACAAAAAGCATTGCAAATAAATAGGCTAGTTTTTTCATTTTTTTTTAGTATTAAATTATTGATTATTTTATTTGATTTTAACGTTAATATTTCTATTTTAATGACAGCAAGGACTTTCTTCTTGCGGTTTGCTGGTTTTAATTTTATGGTCTGCTTGCATTTCAGTTTTTGCTTTCTCTTCCAATTTCTTAATTTTCTCTTCGGGAGGGCTTAAAAAAGGAATCCCTAAGGACAAGCCTCTGAGTACAAAAAGTACTCCAATGATAAAAACAGCAACAGGAATGTAACGAGATATTTTTTTGCGCAAGTTGATACTTATTAAATTGCCTAGCAACGAGATAGCCATGAGTATCGGAATTGTAGCAATTCCAAATAAAAACATAAACAACGCACCGTTCAATGCGCTTCCTGTTCCTACCGAAGCAGCCAAAGCAATATAAACGGGTCCGCAAGGCAAAAGTCCATTGAGCAAACCGATAGCAAAAAGAGAAGAGTAAGAACGTTTTCCGAAAAGAAGTCCTAGCGACTTTTTCAATTTCCCAACGAAGGAAAACATCGTTTTATCTAAATTGAACGAGCTTTTGAAAAGAACTGGGAAGAAAGCCGAAAGTATCATAATGCTTCCCATAACAATACCAACCCACCGCTGAAAACCAATCAAAACTAAGCCTTGCCCCAAAAACCCAAACAAAAACCCTATAATAGCATAAGTAATAGAACGCCCTAAGTTATAAAGGCTTGAACTAAAAATACGAGAAAACCACGTATCGCTTTTTAAAGGCAAAGCTATGGCAATAGGTCCGCACATTCCAGCACAATGAAAACTGGTAACAAAACCTAAAAGTAAGGCAGCAAAAATTTCCATAATACAAAGTATTAATCTAATTTATTTGATAAAAACTTCCGTTTCAAAATAATATTCTTTTTCCAACGAAGTCCAATCTATTTTCACATAGTATTTACCTTTTGGCAAATCCTTTGTATCAAGCACTTGCATCAAATTAGCATCTAATTTGAGCTCTACTTGCTTGTCCAATTCATAATCAGAAGGTCTATAAACTAAGATAGTACCTTTGTTTTGCTTTTCTTTGAAAAAAGCAGGAAAAGTAATTTTAATATCCTCCAGAGTAGTTTCTATTTTTATAGATTCTTGAAGTTCAGCTACATTTCTAATTCTATCAATTTGTTTTTGATAGGCAATTTCTTTTGGATAATAATCTTTGTGCACTAAATTAATTTTTTCTTGAAAGCTTAAATAAACAAGCGTAAGCATTCCACTTATGAAAATTACAATCGTTACAAAAATACCAAATCCCCAGTTTAGTTTCATAAAAGTTTCATATTAAAGTTTAAGCAAAAGAAGTAAAAATTTTGTAACCCACAAAAAAAACAAAGCTATTTTCCTACAAAAGTAGATTCAACTTCTTGCAACTCATTGCCTTTCAAATCATAAATTCCAAAAACAATTTCAATATAAGCTCCTTTTACTTCTTTGGTGTTCAATTTCACAAAAAATACACTTTCAGTAGTTTCTTTAGCTTTTACAACCAGCTCGCCAGCAGCCATTTGTATTTCGCCTTTGTGCGATTTGAGTTTTATTACCACCGGAATGTCCTCGCGTGTTTTATTTACCACTTTTATGTTGTACAGGTTGCTAATTGTGCCATCGGCTTGCATTTGAAAAAGCGTGTTGGGAGTACGTAAAATAGTAGCTTCCAGGCTTCCACGTGTAACCAAAAGCGTAATAAAGAACGTAAAGAGCAAAACAAGCACCAAAGTATAAGCTTTTATGCGTCCTGAAAATTTGAATTTTTCGCCTTTCGATATGTTTTCTTCTGATGCAAAACGAATTAGACCTCGAGGTTTGTTTATTTTGTCCATTGTGTTGTCGCAAGCATCGATACAAGCTGTGCAGTTTACACATTCGAGTTGCGTTCCGTTGCGAATGTCAATGTTTGTAGGGCAAACGGCAATACACTGTTTGCAATTAGTGCAGTCGCCCTCTTTTTCTCCTTCTTGGGTTATTCCTTTGCGCGGTTCGCCACGCAAATAATCGTAAGCTACGCTAATTGTCTTAGCATCAAGCAAAACGCCTTGTATTCTGCCGTAAGGACACATCACCACGCAAGCTTGCTCGCGAAACCAAGCAAAAAGCCAAAAGAAAAAAGTGGTAAAAATCATCAAAACCATAAAGCCCGTAAAATGCTGACTGATAGGTTCTGAGGCTATTTTAAAAACTTCATCGATTCCAATAATAAAAGCTAATAAAAAGTTAGCAATTACAAAGGAAACTAGCCAAAATACGATTAATTTAGTAGCTCTAAGAAAAATGCGCGATAAAGTCCAGCCGTCTTTAGCTCTTTGCTTTTGTTTTGTAGGGTTTCCTTCGATAAGCCATTCTATTCGTCTGAAAACAAGCTCCATAAAAACGGTTTGAGGACAAGCCCAGCCGCACCAAATTCGACCATAAACAACTGTAAATAGCACAATAAACACCATAAACAGCAACATTATCAGTGCAAAAAGATAAGAATCTTGGGGCCAAAAGATAGCTCCAAAAATAATAAATTTGCGCTCCAATATGTTGAACATCAATAGCGGTTCGCCGTTCAATTTTATAAACGGAACTACAAATAAAAAGGCTAACAAACCGTAACCTACCAGCTGCCGCCAAGTATAAAATCGACCTTTAGGCTGCTTAGCAACTACCCAAATTCGTTTGCCTTCGGTATCTACCGTAGAAATTTTATTTCTGAAACTTATTCCTTCGTTATAATCTTTCTTGCTCATAATTTTATAGGGTTTAGACAAGCTAAAAGAACTATTTTTTTAACAAAAAACAAATTCCATAGCGAAAAAAATATAGCTTTTTTCTAATAAACTGATAAACTGACATTAACAATAAATTGTATTTCTCGAAATACAAAAAACATTGATTTAGAACATCACCAACAAACAGAATCAATACAGCAAAAAGTTATTTTTTACTTATTTTGAAGTTAGAATCTCTACTACAAGCCTGATTTATTTCCTAAAAATTAAGCCATATTTCAGGTGTCAAATCTTTTTTTTCGTCCCCTTGTAATTAAAAAATAACGCAGCAAAAAGCAATAAAAATAAAACAGAAGAACTAGCTAATGAAACAATATTTCCGATAGAATACATTTTGGGTTCAAAAACAAATTCTATTTCATTTGTACCCTCAGGCACTATCATTGCTCTCAACACATAATTTGCTCTGATATATTGTGCAGGTTTTCCGTTAATATAAGCATTCCAGCCTTTATCATAATAAATTTCGGAGAAAATTGCAAGTTGCTGAGTTTTTGACGTACACTTGTATTTCAGATGGTTAGGCTTATACTCGGTCAATGCTATTTGCGCCAAACTATCGGGTACAATAGTCAGGTTATTGAGCTGTTTTTCAAACCGTTTGTCGATTAAAGCGGTTGTTTTTGTTTGAATATTCGACAAGCCTGTAAGTTCTTCATCTGCATTTGCTACAATTTTATAATTTGCTACAAACCATGCGTTTCCATTTGTCCTTCCATTTTGTAAAGGAGCAACTTGCGAGTTGTAAATTAAATATTTCATATTGAGCATGTTCAATACATCAAGCGAGCCTAATACGCTATCCAAACTTTGCGGAGTTGGTTTAGAATTAAAGGCTTTGTAAACCTGTTGAATTTCAGTAAGAATTTGGTATTCAATCAATTCTTGGTATCTCTTCATTTTTGCACCATGATAACCTCCTATCGATTTGTGGTAATACGAAGTGCTAGCATCGTTAAATGGGTCAACAGCCAAGTTTAAAACTCTGAAATTAGGGTCTTTGTCTTTTAAAACTTCGCCATCGGCAAGCGTCATTTGCCAAGCTTGGTCGTTTCTACCTTCGCGCACAAATTTATCGTTGTTCACAAAACGTTTATCTACTAACCACAAATCGGCAAGAATAAGAACGCCAAAAAGCAATATAAATATCTCTTTACTAAGTTTTTGTATAGAATAAAGCCAAATAAAAGCTCCCGAAATAATAACCAAAACAAGAGAACGTAAAGCATCGGAAACTAATAAACTTTGCCTATCGGAACGTAAAGCCTCAAGAAGCGTTTCGCTCCAACCACTTTTAGCCATTTCGGCATCGCGATAACCAGTAAAATTGAAAAATGCTCCTGAAAATACTATAAATACTAAAGCTATCCCGCCAGTTATACCTAAAGCATAATACAAACTTTTTTGCAATTTTTTCTTGTCGTAATCACCTTCAAGTAATTGATTTAATGATAATAAGGCTAGCAAAGGAAAAACAAATTGCGCCATTATCAAAATCATAGAAGGAACTCTAAATTTATTCCAATAAGGCACATAATCTAAGAAAAAATAAGTCAAAGCCATAAAATTTTCGCCCCACGCAAGTAGAAAAGAGAAAATTGTAACTGCAAAAATCCACCATTTTATCGAGTTTTTGAGGAAGAACATTCCAAAAACAAATAAAAACACAACAACAGCTCCAATATAAACAGGTCCTGATGTAGAAGTTTGTGTTCCCCAATAAAGAGGCATCTGTTTTACTATTTCTTTAGCACCTTGCACTCCATTTTCTTCTAAAAATTTATAAACCTCAGAATCGGTTCCTAATTCACCTACTGAACTACCTCCCAATAAGTTAGGTATAAATAAATTGAAAGTTTCGGCTTTTCCGTAACTCCATGCGGTTGCATATCTTTTATCGAGCCCAGATGTTTCATTTTTTTGGTCAGAAATTGTTAGTTCTGATTTTCCACGCATCGAATCTTTGCCATATTCATTGGTCAAATAAATAGCCGTAAAATTAGCACCTATCGCCAAAATTAACCCAACCAACAATGCCGAAAAAGGCTTTAGCAATGCTTTTGTTTCCAAAAGCAAAGACGACATTAAATTATTTGTTAGCTTTTTACTCTGACTGATATTTGTTATTAATAAATAAATACCATAAAATAAAAGCATCCAAAAAGTATAATAAACTATTTGAAAGTGATTTGTTAGCATTTGAAGTGCTAAAAACAGTGCAAAAACGCTACCTCCAAGTAATATTTTTTTACGACTAAATGCCAAATAAGCTCCTGCTATTACGGCAGGCATATAGCCTAAAGCAATCGCTTTTGTTACGTGTCCGGCATCAATGATGATAATAAAATACGACGAAAAACCATACGCAAGCCCTCCAACAATAGCCAGCCAAGGATTTACTCCAAAAGCTAATAATAAAATATAAAACCCTAAAAAATACATAAACACAATCATGTGAGGGTTTTCGTGATTTATCTTCAAAATAGTTGGAATGTATTTTACTAAATTGCTTTTGTATTGAACAGAAATTAAATAAGCTGGCATTCCACCAAACATAGAATTTGTCCAAAGGGCTTCTTCTCCACTCTTTTCGCGATAATCAGATACTTCTTTCGACATTCCTTTCCACGTCAAAGTATCGTGCGAACGCAAGTTTTTTCCTTGAAAAACAGGAATAAAATAGATTGATGCAATTACCAAAAAGGCTAAAATTGCCAGCAAATAAGGCTTTAAGTTATTGAAATTCATGTTTATATATTATTTTATAATCGAATATATTTTATCTAAATTAATTTGTGTTATTTTGAAAAGGTCGTCTTGTTTTGCAAGAAGTTTTTGCTCAACAAAATTAGAATTTTTTTCAAGAATATCAACAGCTTTTTGAAAAATTATCTTTTGTATATTCTCCTCCTCCGAGTGAAGTTCTACATAATAATCTAAGGCATCGATATCGTGCATAAACCAGCGCATTTTGTCGTGCGTACCGAGTGTTAAAATCTTAGTATTCAATCCAAAAGGAATCATTTGTGCATGACCTCGCATACCAATAACCAGCTCCATATTATTATACAAGCTGTAAATTTCGTTTGGTAAAAGATACTGCAATTCAACGGTTCTATAATTGACGTTCAATCTGTCCAATAAAATTTCAAATTTTCTATCTGCAGTAATATGAGTATAATTATAAATTCTATATCCTTTAATTTCAAGTTCTTTCACCGCTTTGGCAATTCCGGTAAGAATTTGTTCGTAATTTTTGCCGAAACGAAGCAATGGTCTATCAAAAGCGACATTTACCGCAATATTTTTTGTTTTTTGTTTTACAGGAATCGATTTATCAAATTTTCTAATTACTGTTGTTGGACAAGGTTGATAAATAATTTTACCCGAAAACTTATTTTCAGTCAGTTCGTTTACAGCTTGAATACTTCCATAATTTCTAAGACTAAAAAAATCAGCTCTTTCAAGTAAAAGATTTAAGTTTTTCAAAAAGAACGCATCGGGTTTTTGTCCTCTAAAATAATTATATCCTATTGCATAAACAATAATTGGAACATTTATTTTATTCAGAAGTTCTTCGCTAACAGCCCATTGCCAACCAGAAATCGTATTTGGATTGGTATCGGGTAAAAGCAAACCTCCCCCACCAATGATTAAACAATTTTGCTGGTTAATTTTGTCAATAACATGGTTATTAACTTTTTCCGAAATTGCTTTTATTTCAAATTTAATTTTTCCTTTTTGCCTCAATACATCACGCACACACTTCGACAGCACAATGTCGCCAGCATTATTTCCCCAACCCTTAAAATTTGTAACATGATAAGCTTTTATGCCTTTTGTGCCTTTTTCTTTCCTCAAAAAGTTAAATTCATCTATTTTGTAAGCAGCATATTTTACCGCTTTATTATATTGACTAAGAAACTTTCCTTTCTGTATAAATCCTTGAATAGCTAGCTGTTTTATTGGATATTTGGTGGTTACAGCAGGGAATTTAGTGCAAATCTTAGCTATTTTAGCTGCCTTTTTTTTGTATTCTAAAAAAATAGACTCATGAAAGCTGTTTTTTGCAAGATAAGTGGCTTTTATAAAAATAGCACTTCCGCTATAATCAATAGAATTGACTTTAAAATACTTTGAAAATAGAAAATACAAACTTGGCGCAGAGAAATAATGAAGATGAGGTTTCCAAATTGTATTTTTCATATCCCCAAATTGGTGAATTTCTAGCGAAGGACATTCAAAAAGGACTTCTGCACCAACATTTAGCATTAGTGTTAATTTCTCCAGAAAATCAACCGGATTTTTTACATGTTCTATTACATGAAAAGAAAAAGCAGAGTCAAATTTATGCGTAAATTCAAAATTTTCGAGCAAAGAAGAATGCTGGATAAAACCATATTGCTTTTCAGAAAAACCAGCATAATTAGGGTCTGGCTCAAGACCTTCTATTTTTTTGCCTCTCATTTTAAGAAGATATACAAAACTACCAATTGAGCTCCCAACTTCTAAAAAATTATCGTTTTTTTTGAAAAAATCTTTATAAAATTCATATCTCTCAAATGCTTTTTTATCTAGCTGATTAATTTTGTGTTTATCAGGAGTATAACTATCGTTTCTTGCTATTTTTGAAAACTCACCCGTAGTATAAATATCTTCGTAATCATTAGTATTCTGACTCAAATGTCCACAATTATCACATTCAATAAGCTCGATATCAAAACCTTCTCGCGAAGGCATTGTTTTAAAAACCACATTTTCGCTACCACAAACAGCACATTGAAATTTCATAGTATTTTTCGTTAAAAGTTATTCATTTTTATAAGCCTCATCAATTGCTTGGCAAATTATATGCCCAATAAGAATGTGCATTTCCTGAATGCGCGCCGTAATTTGGTCAGCAACAATAATATTCACATCAGCCAAGTCTTTCATTTTTCCGCCATCTCTACCGCTCAAAGCCAAAGATTTACAGTCGATTAGCTTTCCGGCATCAAAAGCATTTAGCACATTTTGGCTGTTGCCGCTAGTAGAAATGCCAACCAACAAATCGCCCTTTCGCGCTAAAGCTTGCACTTGCCTAGAAAAAACGCTTTCAAAACCATAATCGTTTGCTATGGCTGTAAGGGCAGAAGTATCAGTAGTTAAAGCAATTCCGGGTAAAGCAATTCGCTCTGAAACAAACCGACCAGAAAGTTCTGCAGCAATATGCTGGGCATCTGCGGCACTTCCGCCATTTCCAAAAAGTAATATTTTATTACCATTTTTCAGGGTTTCAACAGCTAAATTACACGCCTTTTCTATATCGCCTAAATTATTTTCGATAAGTTTTTCAAGTGTATTTTTATGAGCCAACAGCTCGTTTTTTATTGTCTGCAACATATTATATTATTTTATAGCTTCGACATAAAGCGAACGATAATCTTCATTTGCTTCTGATTTATAAGTCCCTTCAAAAGAAAAATAGGGTGATTGACTTTTTTGAAAGTTCATTTTTTTAATATTTTCAGCTTTAAATCCCGATTTTACCAAGTGAGCTTTCAACGTGTCAAAATCCCATGCGTTTTGATGTGCCAAAGTATCATGCCCTAGCAAATTAATTTGCCCATTTTTAGATACAAAATCTTCACGCATACACTCAAATAGCGTATAATTGGAATTTTTATTATCGTGCTGTCGCTCAGTTCTTCGTTTAAATAGCTCAAAATCATGATTATTATTCAAATATTCCTGCATACTTTTTACCACATCGGGCAAAATAACTCGTAAAATACCACCATGTTGTAAAACTCTATATATCTCATCGAAAACAAGTTGCGATTTGAAAATGCTAATGTGCTCAAATACATGTGAACCATAAACACATTCAACGCTTTGATTCTCAATCGGAATACCATTAAATTGCTGAAAATCAACGATAATATCACCTAAAGTTGGGTCAATATCCACAGTAAGCCAAGTCGAATCTGGTTTTTTCCAATTGTATCCAGGACCAAAATTAAGCTTATAAGGCTTTGGCAATTTTGCAATGTCTGAATTTAATTGATTTTTAACACTTTTTTTCTTTGTCAGCTCAAAATAAAAGTTATATTTTAATATATCAAATTTAAATTTCATTGGTATAAATGTTAGCTATTTAAAATTAAATCAGCAAATTCTCTTACAGCACCTTCGCCGCCTTTTTTTTGTAAAAGCTCAATGTTTGGAATATTTTTAATTTTAGAAACCGAATTAGCTGGACAAGCAGCCCAACCAACATTGCTAAGAAGCTCAAAATCATTCACATCGTCGCCAATATAGGCTACATTTTGCAACGAAATATTCAAATTGCTACAAAGTTGTGTTACTGTTTTTAGTTTTGAGCTATCACCATAGAAATAGTAATCGAGTTTGAGTTTTTCAGCTCTTCGACGGTTCAGTTCGCGAGTTTCGGAAGTGATTATTCCGGTTAAAATACCTTTTTCACTCAACATTCGCAATCCCATGCCATCGTAAGTCGAAAATTTCTTCAGTTCATCGCCATTTTCGGAATAATACATTCCTGCATCGGTCAAAGTTCCATCTACATCGGTCAAAAAAAGTTTTATAGTCTGTTTTTTCTCGTTTTCAGTGGTCAAAACATATTTTTGCATCAAACTTTCGGCTACAATCCAATCGCTTTCTTCGTCTATTTCGGTAGAAGTATATTCAGGCATTTCGTAAATGCCTATCTTTCCCGAAAGTCGATTCTTATATTTTTTTATATTATCGATTGAATTAATATAAAATGCCCCATTTTCCATTAATTCGCCATCAAAATCTTGTCGGCGAGGTCTATTTTGATAATTGTAATTGGCTGATGTTCCATTTTCGTTCCAGAAAAAACGTTTTATACGCACACAAGTAAGCATTGAATCGTATTTTCCTTGCTCAAAAAGTTCAAAAGCTTCATCAAAATGCTTAGTTTGTGTAAAAGGCGAAGTTGCTTGCACCAAAACAAACAAATCACTGGCATTTAATTCATTTTTACCGATGTATTCGAGCATTACAGATTCAGTAGAAGCTGTATCGTTTGCATTTTGAGGTTCCCTGTTGTAAATTTTCACTTTCTCAAATTGAAAACTTAAAACAGTTTCGGCTATTTCATTGCAATCGGTGGCAAGAACAATCTCATGAATATTCTTTGAGTTTTCGAGTGCAAGTAAATTCCAATAAACCAATGGCTTGCCACAAAAGTTTTTTATATTTTTAAACTTTATTGATTTACTTCCGCATCGAACAGGAATAAACGCAATGTTTATAATTTTTTCCAAAGTCTAATACTATAAATTTATACTATGCTATACTAAAATATATCATCAAAATCTTACAATTTTCTGAATTTTAATTTTTCACGCTGTACTTTCTCTACATCAAGAATTTCTTCTTGCTTAAAATTGAGCGAGCTATAAGAAGCATTCAAATCTCTAACTAATTTACGCATTCCTTCAGGTTCGAGGGAAGCCGCATGGTCAGTGCCTTTCCAAGTTCTGTCTTTCGTAAAATGACGCTCTACCCAGCGTGCGCCAAGCGTGTAAGCCACATTATCAATAGCAATGCCCAAATGATGCCCAGAAAAAGCTATTTCGCTCACTCGCTCACCGTAAATTTCGTACAAGCGATTAATTTCCAATAAGTTTACATCTTTGAAGGCGACCGGATAGCCCGAAGTGCATGAGTAAATAACCAATCTGTCTTTTGCCGAATTAGTTTGCTCAAAAAACTCAACTATTGCAGCTTCTTCGGCATGCGTAGTCATACCAAAAGACACATGAACTCCGCCCTTATATTCATCTCTAAGTACTTTCAGAAGCTCAAAATGATTGTTGCAAGCCGAAGGGATTTTAATGTAATCAGGCTGTAAACCAATAATTTCACGCGCAGAAGTTACGTCCCAAACCGAAGTGGCATAGCCAATATTTTTTGTTTGGCAATAGGCTTTCAATTCGGCATGTTGTTCTACCGAAAATTCGAGAAATTCGCGATGCTCTCCATAAGTTTTTCCGTAAGCGTGCATTTGGTTTGGGTGCGGGCTATTGTATTGCTCTTCGGTAAGCAATTCTCGTGAATTGCGTTTCTGAAATTTAGCATAATCAGCACCACAAAATTTTGCAATATCAATCAATTCTTTGGCAATTTCCATTTCGCCTTTGTGGTTACAACCTATTTCGGCAACCACTTTTGGTTTTGTATATATCAATTTTTTCATCATAAGTCATTTATTTTTATAATTTTATTCGTTCAAAAGCATCTATAAATGAATTTGGAGTGGCATTTAATATTTTAACATTTTGTGTTTTAGCATATTCATTCAAAACAAAATATCCTTTGAATGCCAACATAAATTTATACAGTATTTCGTGTAATCGTCTAGCTCCAACACCGCGTTTATCAAGGGTTTTGGCTTTAGAAGTTTGCTCGTCGTAGAAATGTTTTTGATTTATTAAAGCCTCATTGCTGTCATTTACCGAAATGTCTTTAAGCCACGAATGTTCTGCACCAAAGAGATATATTTTTTTATAACCCATATTCATTAAGTTGAAAATAGAAGGCACCATAATATTGTGTGGTCTAGGCATTCCAATATTCTTACGGAATAAAAAATGTGCTAAAAAATTCCACGATTCTACGGGAGTGTTATTATAATAATTTATATGTATCTGCTTATTGCCAGCCAATAAATTTTGCCAACGTTTGTATTTTCGTGCTTCAAAAGGAATAAAAAATTGTAATTCCCAAGCCGTTTTTTCGCACATAGCATTAAATAATTTGTTGCTTGCTTCCACAAAATGCGAATCGATGGAATCGAGCCACAAATCGGGTGCAGAAGTCATGTAATACTTAGGTTTTAGCTGAATGTAAAAGTTCGTAATCGGAAAATGATTTACGCACACCAATTCTTTATCGCTCAGAAAATCAATATTTTCAGCAATCATTGTATTCAATGAAGGTCCGTTGCCTAAAATAATTGCTTCTTTGGTTTGTGCCTGCTTTTTTATTTTTACATTCCATTTGGAAAGTAAAAAAATGCGCGCAAAAGTTGCGAAGGTTTTACCTAAATTGTCGAAAAAAGATTGTATGGCAAGAATAAACTCCATGAAAATGAATTAAATTTTAGAGAAAAACAATCCCTGAGAAACCCAAAAACGAAAACGAATAATCATTTTAGCCTTTTCAACCTTTAATGTGTAGAAATAAACCAAATAAATAAGTAAACTAGCTCCCCATTTTGCCAATTCTCGCACAAAACTCATCAAAAGTTCAAAAAAACCAATGCTTTTTGCTCTTATTTTTTCGCTTTTACCTATATCTATTGCTTGTTTCTTGATGAAATCAAAAGTTAAACGCTTTTCGGGAACTAAATGATGCACTTTGGCATTGGGAATATAAGCAACTTGCTCACCAGCATTTTGCAAACGATAAAATATGTCCTTTTCTTCGCCGCCTTGCATTCCTTTGCCCACACGCCCTAAATTTACGTTGAAATTTCCGTACTTTTCAAAAGCCGTTCTACGAAAAGCCATGTTTGCTCCAATAGGAAAGTTTCGGTTTTTAAACAATTGAACTTCGTCGCCTAAATCGATAACTGAAACTAGCGGCATAAGGTATTTCGACATCCAAACGGGTTGTTTTCGCTCCCAATATGGATAAATTCGACCTCCACCTGCAATAATTTGTTTGTTTTCGACAAAAAAACGATTCATTTCGGTAATGTAATTTGCAAAAGCAAAGGCATCGTCGTCAATAAATACAATTATTTCGCCTTTTGCCTCTTCAATTCCCCTGTTTCGTGCATACGAAAGCCCTTGATTGTATTCTATAACATAGCGAAAATTTATTTCAGGGTACTTTTTTGCAAACTCGGTACAAATAAATTCGGTGCTATCGGTGCTGTTGTTGTTCACCAATAGAATTTCAAAGTATTGCTTATCAAAATTCTGTTTGGCAAGGCTTTCTAGCGCACTTGGCAAGTATTGTTCTCTATTGTATGTACTTACAATTACCGATAGCTTCATTTTTAATGATTAATGTTTAACGATTAACGATTAATGATTAATCATTAACTAAAGTTGTTCCAATAAATATTTCATGTTCACTTTTCGGTCGAGAATTTCGTGAAGTTTAGAAATTTCTACACGTTCTTGCTGCATGGTGTCTCGGTCGCGAATGGTTACTTTGTTGTCTGTCAAAGTTTCGTGGTCTATCGTAATGCAATAAGGCGTTCCAATGGCATCTTGGCGGCGATAACGCTTGCCAATGGTGTCTTTTTCTTCGTATTGACAATTAAAATCGTACTTCAATGTATTGAAAATTTCAATTGCTTTTTCGGGAAGTCCGTCTTTTTTTACCAATGGGAAAATAGCTAGTTTTACGGGCGCAAGTGCAGGCGGAATGCGCAACACAACACGAGAATCTTTTGTGCCATCTTCTTTGGCAATTTCTTCTTCTTGGAAAGAGCTTGAAAGTATTGCCAAAAACATTCTATCTAAGCCTATTGAGGTTTCGATTACGTAAGGCACATACGATTTATTCTCGATAGAATCAAAATATTGTAATTTTTTGCCCGAAAATTCTTGATGCTGAGTCAAATCGAAGTCGGTACGTGAGTGAATTCCTTCTAACTCTTTGAAACCGATTGGAAAACGGAATTCGATATCGGTGGCAGCATTAGCATAATGAGCCAATTTGTCGTGATTGTGGAAGCGATAATTTTCGTTGCCCAAACCAAGTGTTTTGTGCCATTTGATGCGGGTTTCCTTCCATTGTTCAAACCACTGCATTTCGGTGCCAGGTTTCACAAAAAACTGCATTTCCATTTGCTCAAACTCACGCATACGGAAAATAAATTGACGTGCAACTATTTCGTTTCTAAATGCTTTTCCTATTTGTGCTATGCCGAAAGGAATCTTCATGCGTCCGGTTTTTTGCACATTGAGGTAATTTACAAAAATACCTTGTGCTGTTTCGGGACGCAAATAAATAGTATTGGCTTCGTCGGTAACAGAACCTAACTTTGTGTCGAACATTAAATTAAACTGACGCACTTCTGTCCAGTTTTTTGTACCTGATACGGCACACACAATGTCGTTGTCCAAAATTACTTGTCGCACTTCCTCTAAATCGTTGGCATTTAGAGCATCAACGAAGCGTTTTTTTATTTGGTCTATCTTTGCTTGATTTTCCAAAACACGTGCATTGGTATTTCTAAATTCAACTTCGTTGAAGGTTTCTCCCCAGCGTTTTTGGGCTTTTTCTATTTCTTTATCTATTTTGGCTTCTATCTTAGCTAAATGTTCTTCTATCAGAACATCAGCACGATAGCGTTTTTTTGAGTCTTTGTTGTCAATCAATGGGTCGTTGAATGCGCCAACGTGCCCAGAGGCTTTCCAAGTAGTTGGGTGCATGAAAATTGCGGCATCAATGCCCACAATGTTTTCGTTCAAACGCACCATAGCGTCCCACCAATAGCGTTTGATGTTGTTTTTTAGTTCACTTCCGTTTTGTCCGTAATCGTAAACGGCTGAAAGTCCGTCGTATATTTCACTCGATTGGAATATAAATCCGTATTCTTTTGAGTGGGCTATTATTTTTTTGAATATATCTTCTGACATTTATTTCTATCTTTATCAATTAATATTTTAAGATTCTAGCTTCAATGTTGTTTTGTTTTGAAATATAATTTGTAAAAAACAGCCCTTCAAGGGTTTATAACCCTTGAAGGGCTTTAGTAAACAACCATGTTCTTTACTATTATTTTTTTGCAAAGGTAGAATAAATTAAATTTTCTGCAAAAAATCAATTAATTTATTCATGGCTATTGCTCTGTGGCTGATTTTGTTTTTAAGTTGGGGTTGCATTTGTGCAAAAGTTTGTTCGTATCCAAAAGGCTTGAAAATAGGGTCGTAACCAAAACCGCCCTCTCCTACTTCACCGTCTAAAATCTCTCCTTCTATAATGCCTTCAAATTGAGTTTCGTGTCCATCGATTAGTAAGGAAATAACGGTTTTAAAGCGAGCCTTGCGGTTTTCTATTCCAAGCATTTCCGACAACACTTTCTTGATGTTTTCTTTCATATCCTTACCTTCGCCAGCGTAACGTGCCGAAATTACACCCGGTCTGCCATCGAGAGCTTCTATTTCGAGTCCTGTGTCGTCGGCAAAAGAGTTGTGTTTGTAATGCTCATATACATAGAGGCTTTTGGCTCGTGCGTTGCCTTCGATGGTGGGTTCTTCTTCGGGAATGTCTTCGTGGCAACCAATTTGGTTTAAGCCTATAATTTCTATTTTACCCGCTAGTATCTCATTGATTTCGCGCAGTTTGTTGCTATTGTTGGTTGCAAATACTATTTTCATGCCAAATTGTTGTTTGTGAATTTTTGGCAAAGATAATTATTTTTTAATGAAAAATAATTAAATGGTTCGTTCATTTTGCTTTAAAACAAAGTGCATTTAGAATAGCCTGCTAGTTATTTATTGCTCTTTTGTTTTATAATTTATCAACCTGCTCTTTTGTTAATCCAGTTGATTTAATTATCGTTTCAATATCTATTCCATTGTTTTTAAGGTTTCTAGCTACTTCTATTTTTCCCTCTATTTTTCCTTGCAATCTGCCCTCTACCCTTGCGGTATTTAAAACATCTTTATCGCGCATGAAATTTATTAAATATTTTTCGTAACGTTTTCTATCTTCTTCTGGCATATTTATTTCGGCAAGTTTTTGTTCGGCTTTGTCTATGTTTTTTGAACTCGACCCTGCTGCTACTTCGTTGTTTTTAAATATGTAAATCCATTCGTCGATTCGTTTGGTTATTATATTTTTATATCGCTCTACGGTTATTAAGTAATATTCGGGAAAGATTTCTTTATCAACCATTTTGTATTTTGGTGCAAAGGCATTGGATACATCTTCGCGCTGTTTCATTTTGAGCTGTTCCCCTGTATTTAAACCTCTAAAATTAGTAGTTCCGTAATAAATATAGTCCTCGCCTATTCCTAAATTAAAATACAATATGCTGATAGATATTACCTTACTTATGTTTGAAAAATCGTTTCCTAGCTTTTGATTTTCGACTATTATCTTTGAAGTTGAGTACAATAAACTTTCCAGATAATCGGTTTCACGAGTGTTTTGTATTTCGATATAGATTTTCCTATTTTGGCTATCTTGAATTAACATATCTACTCGTATGAACTTATCATCTTCGTCTTTCTGGTTGGTTTCGCTTTCTAATATGTTCAATATCTTGATGTCATCGTCTTCTAATAGCGCACACAAAAAACCTTCTAAAACATCGAAATTTGCTTTATCTCTGAGCAAGGTTTTCATTGCCCAATCAAACCGGATTAATTTTTTATTACTCATTTGTTTTTGTATAAATCTGATAGTGCAAATTTAGTCATTTTATTTCATATATAAAAATTGATAGTTTATCTTTCTCTCTGAAAAGAAAAATATCCTTTTTTACACGTCTAAATAAATCAAATCTATCAAGCTGTTTTAGGAAAATACATACTACACTAGTTTTGAAGGTTACTACACTGCCTTTGAAGGTTACTACACTAGTTTTGAAGGTTACTACACTAGTTTTGAAGGTTACTACACTGCCTTTGAAGGTTACTACACTAGTTTTGAAGGTTACTACACTAGTTTTGAAGGTTGCTA
>JAIFNL010000301.1 GCA_020047755.1 Bacteroidota bacterium | reverse complement strand
AAATGCTTGCCTTTAAAGCCTTTGCTTATTTTTTCAAAGGCTTTTGAAATTTTATATACATCGACTTGTGGAGTAGTTGCGGTCATTTTTTATTCGTTTTTTTTTGAAAAATATTACCAAGTCCAAATTAAAATAACAAGTAAAAGCCAAATAGAAACAACTAAAGCTACAGTTCTTCTCCAAGTTTTCCATATATAAAGAGCTTCTTCTTTATCTTGTGGGTTTTTTGTTTCTTTTTTGCTGTATTCGTGAAAGTGAGTGTGGCAATTTGGACAGAGTGGAACAGTTTCTCCTTCTTTACCAAAAATAGCTTGAGGTAAAATATGATGTTCGTGTACGTAAAAATAATTACCACATTTTTCACAAATTGCTTTTTTTGCTTCTTTCATCGCTTATTCCTTTGCTATGATGAGATGTATGTAGTATTCATTCAAATTTTTATCGTAAAAAGTGGGGATTCCATCTATAAAATAACTATCGCTACTGTTGGGTTGCATCATGGTTAAGCACTTCATTAAAACAGGAAATTGGCTAATATCGGCTCTTACTAACAATTCAAACATAAATTTATCAAAGCCAAGGTCTTCTTTTGTAGGGTTTTGCTTGGGATTTGTTACATATACACTCAAACTGAGGCGTTTATCATCGGGGCTATAACCCGAGCCAATATAAAAAATGCTTGCCTTTAAAGCCTTTGCTTATTTTTTCAAAGGCTTTTGAAATTTTATATACATCGACTTGTGGAGTAGTTGCGGTCATTTTTTTGTATCTAAATTTTTTATAAAGAAGCTTTTGCAAATATAATTATTTCTTTTTGTAAAAACAAACAAATGTATATTTTTATTTTGTTTGAAGCTTATTTTTTTTATTTAAGTGCATCAAGTAATTTTTGTATTCCGATTGCTGCACCTTCGGCAATTGCAAAATGATTGCCTTCGGGCAATTCGTAGTCGCGCGGATTGATGCGTATAAGCTTAGCATTTAGGTTTTTAGCTAATTTTTGCGATTGCATACGCACACTCGGAACGGCTTTTCCTGCACCTAGCTCTATTAATGCCACTTTTGCGTTGTTTTTCAGCAAATTGTGTATAAATTGGCTGTATTTTTCAGCTTGCTTGCTTGAGCGGTCGGCTATCCAATTCCAATCGCCAAACATTAAAATATTGGGACGTGCCAAAGCACCGCATTTAGGGCAATGCGGCATAGGTTCTAGTGCTTCGAAGCTTTCTAAATTTACGTTTACTTCTATTTTGTTTGCATTCCAAATGGTTGAAGAACATGGTTTTGTACACTGAAAATGATGAATAGAACCATGAATTTCGTTTATCTGTTCTGAATCGAATCCTGCTTTTTGAAATTGCCCATCTACATTGGAAGTATAAATAAAATAACCTAGTGTTTTTTGCTTGGCTATTTCGAGTAGTTGAGCAAAGCCTTTGTGTGGAATGGTTTGTCGGTACAAATTGAGTCTGTGCCCATAAAAAGCCCAAGCCATTTTGGGTTTTTCGGCAAACCAACGCGGGTTAGCCATTTCGGAAAAAGAAATTCCTAATTTTGCAATGGGTGGATAGGCTTTCCAAAAGCCTTCGTTGCCTCTAAAATCGGGCAATCCAGAATCTACGCCCATGCCTGCGCCTGCCAAAATAATTATGGCATCGGCTTGTTTTAGTGCAATTGCTGCTTTTTCTATATTCATTTGCTATTTTCGTTATTTCAGAATAAAATTATTGGTATTTCGACATTCCTTTATTTCGATAATCTTCGAGATAAAAGTAAAACACTCAAACTGACAAATGCAACTACCGAAACCGAGCTAGCTGGCATCAAAATAGCTGCAATTATGGGCGAAAGCATTCCTCTTACAGCAAAATACAAGCCAGCTATGTTGTAAATTATCGAAAGAGCGTAGCTAAAATAAACAATTTTAACGGCTGTTTTAGAAAAAAGAATAAACCGCATTAATTTATCAAATTGTTTGGCTTCCAAAATAGCATCGCAAGCAGGCGAAAAGTGGTAAATATTATCGGCTATCGAAATGCCAAGCGTGCTTTCGTTGAGTGCTCCGGCATCGTTTAAGCCATCGCCTACCATTAGAACTTGCTTATTTTGAGCTTTTAAGCTTTTCACAAATTCCAATTTATCGTTAGGCAATTGGTGAAAAAGCATATTTTCGGGTTTCCCAAAAAGAGGAAGAAGACGCTCTTTTTCTGAATCATTGTCGCCAGAAATAAGGTAAATTTCGCCGTTTTTGTGCAGTGCGTTCAATACTTCATCGAGCCCTTGTCGGTATTTATTTTCGATTGAAAAATACCCGTAAAATTCTCCATCAATGGAAAGATAAGCTCTGTTTGAAAATTCCTCGTCGGTTTGTTTGTTAAAAATAAATTCGTAAGAACCTAGTTTGATGCTTTTTTTATTATATTCGCCTATTACTCCACGCGCCGGAAGTTCTCTGAAATTATCAATTTCTACAAAATTATCTACCTCAATACTTTTGTAAACTGTCGCACTTATGGGGTGAGTTGAATGTCGTGTAAGTGATTTGATTACAAGCTTTTGCTCATTTGTCAATTCTTTTCCTTCAAAATGCACATTTACGGTATCACTTTGTGTAATAGTGCCTGTTTTATCAAAAACAAAGGTATTTATTTTGGCTAAACTTTCGATAACATCAGAGTTTTTCAAATAAAATCCTAATTTTCCGAAAATGTGCATGGTATTTCCGAATGTAAAGGGAATGGAAAGAGCCAAAGCGCAAGGACAAGCGACAATAAGCACAGATGTAAAAGCTTTGAGAGCCAAGCTACTATCAGCCAAAAGCCAATACAAACCTGTAAGAAATGCTACCGACAAAACGAGGTAAGTAAAATTTCGGCTTACCTTATCGGTTAGCTGCGAAAGTTTGTTGCTTTTTGTCGTTTTATTTTCATTTTGTTCCCAAAGTTTTGTCAGTTTACTTTGTTTTACTTCGCTCAATATTTTTACTTCTATGGCAGCACCAATTTGTCTGCCTCCAGCGTAAAGTTCGGCTTCTAGCTCTTTTTTTACAGGGTTTGCTTCGCCTGTTACAAAGCTGTAATCGATATAGGCTGTGCCTTTGGTCAAAATGCCGTCGGCTGGAATTAATTCCTGATTTCTAATTAAAATAGTATCGTCTTTTTTGAGGGTTTCAATCAATACGCTTTCTTCTTGCCCGTTGGTTAGTTTTGTGGCTGCAATGGGAAAATACGATTTGTAATCGCGCTCGAATGAAAGTGCTTGGTAGGTTTTATTTTGATACCAACGACCTATTAATAAGAAGAATACAAAGCCGCAAAGCGAATCCATGTAGCCTGCACCTGCGCCGCTAAAAATTTCGTAAGTGCTTTGAAAAAAAATAGCCAACATGCCAATAGAAATGGGCAAATCGATGTTTAAAATACCTCGTTTGAGATTTTTGAATGCCGAAAATAAATAATCGGTGCCGCTAAATAAAATAACCGGCAAAGCAAAAGCAAAATTCAAATACCCAAAGGTAGAACGAAAGGTGTCGGAAATAAAATCGCTTCCGGGCATATATTCAGGAAAACTGAGCATCATGGTATTGCCAAAAGCAAAGCCGGCTACGCCTATTTTCATGTAAAGTAAGCGATTGTTTTGCTTGTTTTCTTCTTGGCTTACTTTTGCTAAGTTTATGAATGGAATGTAGTGGATTGAGGCAAGTAATTCAACTATTTGCCTTAGCGTTATTTCGGTTTCGTTGAAAGTAATCGAAACCTCTTTTTTTACAAAGTTAGTAAGCGATTGCTTAATTCCCTTATTGAGTTGGTGCAAATTTTCGAGAAGCCAAATGCAAGAGCTACAATGTATTGACGGAATGTAAAGCGTTATTTTTTTAATGTCGTCTTGCGAAAATTCGTACATTTTTTCTTTCACCTCGTCGCTGTCGAGGTAAGCATATTTGCTGCCAAAGTTGGCGTTTTCTACTTTAATTCCGGGAGTTTCTTCTATTTTGTAATACGAATACAGCTTGTTTTCGTTGAGAAGCTGATAAACAGTTTTGCAACCATTGCAGCAGAAATTCAAATTGTTCCAAACAATAGGATATTTACCACACTCTTCGCCGCAATGCACACAGATAGCCATAATTTTATATATTAAGGATATTAAAAAGTAATCGGGTAGTTTATTTATTTTCAAGAAAAAAGCTTCACATTGTTTAGAAGAGTGAAGCTTTTGTTGTGATTTTAGAAAAAGTACTAAAAATGTATAAATTTAAGACAATTTTACATTCACTGCATTAAGTCCTTTTTTTCCATCTTTAAGTTCGTACTCTACAAGGTCATTGTCTCTAACTTCGTCGATAAGATTTGAAACATGAACAAAATACTCTTTTCCAGAATCTAAATCTGAAATAAAGCCATACCCTTTAGAGGCATTAAAAAATTTTACTTTACCTTTCATAAAAAAATAATTTCATTAAAGCTTGCTTTTTTAGAAGCTTTAAGTCTGTTAAAAAAATAATTACTTACTACAAAGATACTCTTTTTTTACTAAAAAACATAATTTTGAGCATAAATTTTTTTTACTTGACAAAAAAACATCAATTTTTTTTTGTTTATTATTTGATTTTCAATAAAATAAAATTGTTAAAGGAATAAAAGTGTTTTTTTAGAATTAGATAAATCGAATTATGCAAAATTGTATTTATGAAACAAATATCTTTTTGCTATTTCAAAAATAAATGAATATCTTTACGTTTTAAGAAATCTAAAATTTCGATTATCTAGAAGTTAATTGCACGCTGCGAAGTTTGCAATTTAATTGATTTTGATACCAAAAACGATTATTATTATGAAAGTAAAAAGAATGTTTCAATTTATTTATGGTGCAATTGTAGCCTCGCTAATGTTGCTTGCAATTGCTTCGTTTTTGATGCTCAAGAATCAAATAGAATTGAAGGATAGTCAGCAAGTTAGGTATCAATCTTACTTGGTAGCCGATGAACTGAAGGAAAGCTCTGATGATTTAACTCAACTTTGCCGAACGTATGTTTCTACGGGCGAAAAAAAATGGGAAGATAAATACTGGGAAATTTTGGATATTCGCAACGGAAAAAAACCTCGACCCGATGGCAGAACCATTGCTTTACAAACAATTATGAAGCAGTTGGGGTTTACCAAAGAAGAATTTAGAAAGCTAAAAGAAGCGGAAGCAAATTCTAATGACTTGGTTTATACCGAAACCGTTGCTTTTAATGCTATGAAAGGCTTATATGACGATGGGCTTGGGAATTTTACTGTAAAAGATTCTGTTGACGACAAAGAATTAATCATGGCTCCTATCAACGATTTTCTTTCGATGCTCGATGCTCGCACTCAAAAAGCGGTTGATAAACATATTAAAAGAGGAAATATTCTTTTGTGGCTTATTATTATTTTTATTATTTTTATAATTTTCATTGCCCTTTTTTCATATTTTATTATCGATAAGCGAATTATTCAAGTTCTTGGTGGCGAGCCTCTCGAAATAAGCAAAATAGCTTCGGATATTGCAGAAGGAAATTTAGTAGATATAGAATCTGAAAATGACTTACAACAAGGCATTTACGGAAATATGATTCAAATGTCTGAGAAGTTAAAATACGTGGTTACTTCTATAAAAGAAGCTTCTGCTTTTATTCTGGCGGCAAGCGAGCAAACCAACGATACCGCTCAACGTATTTCGGAAGGTGCTGGAGAGCAAGCTTCGTCTATTGAAGAAATATCGGCTTCGATAGAACAAATTAGCTCGAGTATTGAACAAAATACGCACAACTCAGAACAAACCAACAAGCTGGCTACCAAAGCTTCAGCCGATATGCTTGAAAATGGAAATACCGTAAAAGCTACCGTTGATGCTATGAAAACGATTACTCGAAAGGTGGCAATTATTCGCGATATTGCTTTTCAAACCAACTTATTGGCTTTAAATGCTGCAGTTGAAGCTGCCCAAGCCGGACAAAATGGAAGAGGTTTTTCGATTATTGCTTCGGAAGTTAGATTGCTTGCCGAAAGAACACAAAAGGCTGCTAAAGAGATAGATATACTTACTCAAGACAGCGTGCAAATAGCCGAAAGAGCAAGTAGGCTGTTTTTGGAAATTGTGCCGGCTATTGAAAATACAGCCAACTTGGTGAGTGAAATTACAGCTTCGAGCCACGAGCAAAATCATGGTGCTGAGCAAGTTAATAATGCTATTCAAAGTTTGAATAATATATCACAACAAAATGCTGCCGCTTCGGAAGAGCTTGCCGTTAAATCGCAAGAAACAACCCAGCACGCCAAAATGCTTCAAGATATTGTTGCTTTTTTTAAAGTAGAAACCGATAAAAAAGCGCACCGTTGGTAGTTTTTTGCAAGTTTGGCTAACTATTTTTGAGGGTAAAAAAGAAAGTAGTTCCTTTTTCTTCTTTACTTTCGAGCCAAATTTTACCTGAGTGTTTTTCTACAAATTCTTTGCAAATTAGTAATCCTAAGCCAGTTCCTTTTTCGTTTACAGTTCCCGCTGTGGTAAATGGTTTGGCAAAATTCCACATTTTAGACTGGTTTTCTTCGTTTATTCCTATGCCTTCGTCCGAAACGCTTATTTGTGTTTCGTTGTTTATCAACTGAATTTCGATTGTGATGGTTCCGCCTTTCTGCGAAAATTTTATGGCATTTGAAATTAAATTGCGTAAAATAATTTTGAGCATATTTTCATCGGCAAAAACTTTTATTTCCGAACAATTGCATTTGATTTTAATTTCTTTAAGTGTTGCTTGACTTTCTTTTTCGTTGATTATATCGCTGCAAATACTCGATATTTTTATCTGTTTTGGTTCGAAAGGTATTCGTCCGAGTTGAGTTTTTGACCAAAGAAGCAAATCTTCGAGCAGCGTATAGGTTTGGTTGGCTATTTCGTTTATGTAATTTATGTATTTGATTACTTTGGCATTATCATATTTTTCAAAATTTTCTATTAATAAATCTAAAAATCCAAGCATGCCGCTGAATGGGCTGCGCAAATCGTGTGCTAATATTTGCAAAAAACGGTTTTTGTCGTCTATTAATTTTTGAAGTTCCTCGGCTGTTTGTTTTAGTTGAAGTTCCGCTTCTTTCTGAAAACTGATGTCGCGAGCTATGCAAATTACTTCTTCTTCGTTGAGTTTTGAAAACTTGGCATGATAATGTTTTAGTTTATCCATTTGTAACTCGTAAAAAATTTCAACGTTTTTGTTTTCGAGCGTTTCATTAATTGCTTTTAATGCTTTTTGGGCAAAACTGTTTTCAAAAATATCTAGCACATTTTTGCCTACAAAATATTCTTTGTTTTTGTATAAGTTTGTATTGTCTTGGTAATGAGTAACAAATTTTCCAGTTTTATCTAAGTGAAACAACAAATCGGGCATGGTTTGAATAATTGCTCGAGTTGTAGTTTCTGTTTTTTTGAGGGCATTTTCTGCCATAATTCTGTCGGTAATGTTTCGCGATTGAATAATGCTGCGTAGGTGTTCGCCGCTTTTAGAGTATTCGGCTTTCACACTATTTTCAAACCATAGATATTCATTTTGTTTGTTGCGCAACCGATAAGTTATTTTGTAACTTTGGGCTTGTTGTGCAAAAGCCTTCGCCATTTTTTTCATGTAAGGCAATACATCATCGGGGTGGAAGTACTTAAAAATATGTTCTATTCTTTGATTTTCAAGGTCTATTTTAGCATAGCCAAGAGTTTCTAAGAATCCTTTTGAGATGTATTTGAGAATATTATTTTCAAATAAAATAACGCCATCGGTTGCATTTTCTGACAAAAAGCGATATTTTTCTTCACTTTTGATTAATTCTTCTTGTATTTGTTTTTGAAAAGTAATGTCGGTAGCGTGCCCTTCGATAAAAATCTCATCTCCAATGAATTGTTTGTGCATGAAATAATCTAAAAGCCAAATCCAATTGCCTGCTTTGGTTTTAATTCGGTATTCTATTCTAAAGTCGTATCCTTTGTTAAAATCTTCTATTGCCTTGAATACTTTCAATTTATCTTCGGGGTGAATAGAATTTGTCCACAAAAAAGGTTGGCTGGCTAATTCTTCGGGTGTGTAGCCCAAAATAGCTGTTACTCTGTCCGACCAAAAAATGCCGCCTTGTTTGCTTGAAAATTTATAAATAATATCGGGCGAATGGTTTACAAAATTCTTGTAGCGTTCTTCGCTTTGTCGTAGTTTTTCTTCGGCTAATCGCTCGTTTGTAACTTCGCGTTGAATGCCAAAATGTCCGGTAATACGTTGCTCATCATCGTAAAGGCAAATATAATCGCCGTTTATAATCATGGGCGTTCCGTCAAACTTTTTTTCGTGGCTGTCGATGTGCAATTTTCCGGCATCAAAAAAATCTCGCCAAAGCTTGCGACCATGTTCCAAATCGTGTGCGAAAAAATTGGTAGGAGTGAAGCCGATAAATTCCTCTCGCTTGGCTTTGTATTGCTCAAGCATGGCGTCGTTTATTTTTGTAACTTTTTGGTGTTTAAATACATAATCGAGCGTTTTTTCTTTATCAACCGTTTCGTTCCATTCTACAGGCTCATCGAGCATCATAAAGAAAAATCCGTCAATTGATTGCTTAAAGAACAAATCCATCTGCTTCTTATTTTTTTCGAGTTCTTTTTCAGCTTCATATCGGGAGGTAGAATTGGAAAAGCTAGACAAATTGCAAACAAATCCTTGGTACATAATTTTTCCATCGAAAACATCGGCGTAAAATATGGAATGATCGCTTTTTAAGCACGGTACATGCGGAGTTGCTTTGCGGAGTTGTCCTACATTTGAAAAGTCTTTGTGTGCTTTTTTTATAAAATCGCTTGGATACAACTGCAAAAAATGAATGTGTTTTATATCATTTTCGTGGTAACCAAAAAGTTCTAAAAAAGCTCTATTGGCATATTTCAAAAATCCACTACCCGAATCGACAATAACAATGCCTTCCGATATATTGTTGAGTATCAGGTTCAATTTGGTTTCTTCTTGTTTAAGTTTTTCGTGTGTAAGTACCTGTTCTGTAATATCATCTATTGTGCATCGAAACATTGGGCGTTGCAATTCGGAGTCGAAGTAAGTTGATGCGCTTAATTTGGTGTAAATAATTTGCCCTGTGGTACTTACAAACGAAAGCTCTTCTTTTTCGACTTGTTGCGAATTGAGTATTTTTTTAAATAAAAGATTGAATTTTACTTTCGATTTCTCTTCTAAAAATAAAAAAATGGAATTTTTAGCTACCGAGTAAATTGGAATTTGGAGCATAGCCGCTGCCGCATAGTTCATTTGATAAATATTACCAGTAGAATTGATGGTAAGATAAGCAATGGGAGCGTTCATGTAAAGCTCTAAATATTTGTTTTGCTCTTCTACAAGCCGCTCGTTAGCTAATTGTAATTCAGTATTTTGCAACTCTAACTCTATCTGATGAATGTTTAATTCTTCTATCAAAAGTTGCAAATTATCTTCGCATCGCGGTATATTATTTCCGGTTTCTTGGCTCGATATTCGTTGAGCCTCCTCGTTGAGTCGGTTATTTTCTGAAAGTTTGTTCATGGAAAACACAGTATAAAAAGAATGCAAAAAGCAAGCTTAAAATAAAGTTTAAGCATTGGATTTGATTATCATTTTTGTAAAAAAACTTTTTTACAGAAATTCAGCAACAGTATGGTTTAGATTTTATTCTAAAAAACAGCTTAAAGTTAAGCAATTTTAACCAAATAAGCAAAAATTTTGTCTATTTATTTCTAATTTATACGAAAATAAAAATTGAAAGTTATAAAAATTAGGTCTTTTTTTTTATTTCTTAATTAGAGTGTGTTTTTTTTAGTCAATATTGCCAAAGTTAAATACTTTGGCAATGTTCATACTCTAACTAATTTCCATTTTTACGGCTTTTTTGTCGCCACTAAGTATATGGTTTTTGAAATAGTTGTCCACATAAATAAGCAAATTGAGGCAAATATTCTCGTGTTTTTCATAGGCTTCCTGAAAACTAATAATTTCTTTTATAAATGCTTTATGTTCGGCTTTGTGTTCCATAAAGCCTTGGAAGCCAATTTTTTGTAAATACATTTCTTCTTTCACCAAATAATCTTCAATGTAGTTTGCTAATCGATGAAATACCATAATTATTTTTTCAGCACATTCTTTGTTATAAACTACATCAATCAGCGTGTTGGTTAAATTCATAAAATTTTCGTGAAAATGGTCTATAAACATCACTCCGGTTTCGTATTCTTGCTTCCAAGTATATTTTTCGTATTTCTTATTTATATTCATTTGTTTTTGAGTATAATAATGTTTTGTATAAATTAAATAAACCAATATATAAACAAAGTATTAATAGACAAATAAAGCTTTGTTTTTACCTTTTTTTAGGACTATAAAACAAATCTATTTTTTTCTCTAACGAAATGACAAAAATCATGTTTCATGT
>JAIFNL010000146.1 GCA_020047755.1 Bacteroidota bacterium | reverse complement strand
ATGATTTAACTAGTTATGATTCAATACTTAATTTGCTTATTTCTGTATATAGTCAAAAAGATTATGAAAGCCTTTTGAAATTGCAAAAAGAAATTGAGACCATAAAAAACTCAAGAAACACAATTAAAGAAATGATTATTAAAGTATTAGATTTTTTTGAATAACAATTGAACATAATCTATCAAAATTTTAACTATTTATTTAACAGTCGCTTAATATTTAACATAATCAAAATATATTTGTTTATCAGTCGTTTATAGTTTTTACTTTCCGTTATTTGTTTAAATTCCTTTTGGTTAGTTTTTAATTTGCTCTATATAAGTGTTTTATATAGTTGTCTTATAATTTATATTATGTTAAATAGATATTCGAAAATAAAGAGGAAAATTTAAGTTATCCTCTTTATAATCAATTTATTGCTTAATTACTTTTTTTACACAAACTGTATTTCCAATTTGAATTTCTAAATAAAATATTCCTTGAGTTTCTAAATTAATTAATTCGGTATAGTTACCAGACTGAAATTGTTTTTTATCTGAGGCATATATAAGTTGTCCGGCTGAATTTAAAACTCTATATTGCAAATAATCAGCATCTTTGAGGCTTATATCTAATTTAATTTTGTCTGTGGTTGGGTTCGGGAAAATGTTTAAACTAAAATTATAGTTGTCGAAAATTTCAACATCGGTTGTAGAATAATCAGCAGAAATCCCTGCACCAACTATAAAATTGAGGTTGTAATTTACCTGTGAATTTTCATCAATTATTAGCTCATGAGTCGAATTTAGTTCTAGTCCGGGAATATTTACTTGCAATGCGTAATTACCAAATTCTAAGCCAGTTATCTCATAATAGCCGTTAATATCTGATTGTCCATATGCTTTAGGTGAATGGAATAAATATTTTCCAAAAGCACTTGTTTCTGATATGTTTAGAGGTTTGTAGCTATTTTCTACCTCTGCTGTTACGATTGCACCAATTACAGGTAAATTGCCAGATTTTGAGGTATTTTTCGTGATTTCGATTGTATTTGTTTTAGCAGCGCTCGAATAATGAATAGTTCCAGATAGTTTGCCAAGATTAGATTTTGTAGGAATTGGCTCTGTTTCAAACATTTTAAAATTAGCAACATAGTTTTCACCGCAATTAAGTTCTATAATTTTAGCTAATTTATATGAATAAGTGCTATCGTAATATGTATTTATCACGTCAGGATATTTGGCATTATTTAAAACAGCACGCAAAATATATTTTCCTTGCTCTAAATTCAAATTGTATGAACTGTTGTAATCAATTGCCTGTTCTGTTAGTAAATAATCAGGTAATTTATAAGCCTTTATTATCAACTCGTTTTCGAGAAATTTTCCCTCAGAATAACTTACCGTTCCTGAAATATTTTGATTTGTACTTTGACCAATTTCTACAAAAATAGAATCTATTTTACTACATTTTTCATCGGAAATTGTAAGATAGTAATAACTTGATTCACTTGGATTTACGATGATATTTGGTTCGGTTTGACCCAAATTCCAGGAGTAAGTAAAGGCGGATTGGTTGAATGGAATGAAAGTACTCCATTTGGGTTCTAAAATCTTTCCTATAAATTGATTATCAGTCAAATCGCTTGTTGTTTCCCCTACTCCTTCGTTAAAGCCAAAATAAGCTACTAAGCCTATTTCTTCATTGGGTTTTAGAAGCTTTTGCATATTTTGGGCAATTTCTTGAGCTGAAAGTGCTCTATTCCAAACTCTTGCTTCATCTATTAAACCTTTAAAAGGAACTTTCTTTAGTTTGTCGTTGTAATTTTCATTTAGCTGTGTCCCAATATTTAAGCCGCCGTTTGATATTCTGGCAACTTTCGTTTCGGTAATAGAATTATCTAAAATGCCATCAATGTAAAGCTTCACTCCAGTTTCATCCCAAACACCAGCTATATGATGCCATTCATCTAATGCTAAGTCTTTTACAGAGCTGAGCATTAAAATATTTTTATTGGATTCGCCTTCACCAATTACGGCAAATTTTATTTTTTTATCATTCCAAAGTTGAAGTGTGTAGGCTTCGTCCCACCAGTCTGCGCGGTCGCCTTTGTGAATAATACCACCAAAAGGTTGGTATGAATGTGGAAAAATCCAAGCTTCAACGGTTCCTTGTGTTGTTAAATCGAGCGCATCGTGGTCTTTTACATAAATATGGTCGTCATTTCCATCAAAATCAAACGAAAAGCTATTTTCGGTAGAAATTAAAAGGCTTTCACCAAGGCAAATTGTGGTATCATTTTGTTCTATACCATTGTGTTCGAGTTCATTAACTACAACAGTAATTGTATCGCTTACTACGCAACCATAACCATTTTTATCGGCAAGCATTCCAATATAAGTTGTTGTTTCTAATGGTGTTGCAACAGGATTTGCAGCGTAAGGGTCATCAAGTCCTTCGGCAGGTTCCCATTGAAATTCGTAGCCCTCTACTCCACCGCTTCCAGTGGGATTTCCGCCTAAAACTACTGACTTTCCTTTGCAAATTTCGGTATCTTCGCCAGCATTTATTACAGCTAAATTGTCGGCAACAGTAATTGTTTGCGATGCGCTACCTTCAAATCCTCTTCCATCGTTCCAAGTGTATGTAATTGTGTGTGTTCCGGGTCCTGCAAGTTGTGCATAAAACCGTCCGTAGCCATTTTTGTGGTTTACAACTCCGGGACCCGAAAATGTTGCTTTCCCTTTTGCATAACCTAAATAGCCACCAATGCTATCAGCTTCTTGACTGAAAACAAGCATTTTGCGTTCTATCATTGACCAATCGGCATTGTCTTGCGAAACGGAGTGAAACTCGCCGGTTTTCCCTTTGTCCACAAAGGCGTATTCCCACTTATCACTTGGTGTAATGTATTGAAGGTTAATGTAATGCTTAGAATCATTTGTAAAACGCCCAATTCCTTCTTCGGCGTACTTTTTTCCATTTCTAAGAAATACCATTTTATTTTCAGCCAACGAATTTTCGTCAGTCCTAACTGAAATTGCAAATCCGGGCACAATGTAACCTCCAGCATCGCAGTAGTTATAAGCCTGTAAACGAATAACATCTGAGCATGAATATGGTTGTTCTCTTTCAATGTTGTAAAATCCCACTTTGGGATTTCTGATGGTTACGCTAACTTGGTCTTCTCCAGTATTTTCGGTGCCGTCGGTTACCGTTACTTTGTTGCAGCATTGCCCTTCGCCACCGATTGTTACTGTCGAATTTGTAGAACCATCGTTCTGCCAAAGATAAGTTGCATAGTTGCCAGGGAAAAGTATTACGGTATTTCCAATCGGCACAACGGGTTGTCCGCCTAAGTTGGGTTTTAAAACAGAGCTTTTGGTTGTTTTCTTTAGCTCTAAATCTTTTTCATTTCCTATTGCAATTTCGTCGGAATTTGCAATTTTATCTGTTTTTAATTGTGCATAGCTAATTGACTGAAAAAGAAGCAATAAGCTTATTGAGATGACTATGTTTTTTAGTTTCATAATTTTAAAAATTTAAAGTAAAATTTTTTATATCTGCCTATTAATTCAGATTATTAAATTTAGACAAAATTCATTATCTTAAAGACCAAAATTAACTTAAATTGGTTGCATAGAGAATGTTAAAAAAGATATAAAAGTCTTTATTTTTTCAAAACAAATTATTCAAAAAAGAAATTACGAAAAAGGAAGATTTTTTAACAACTTCTTACTATTTTTGTGAAAAATACAAATTTAATAAAATAAAGATTATGTTCAATTTTTCGAATGTTATTTTATCTAAAATTATTATACATCATATTGGAAATCAGCAAAATAGTGAGGGAGTTCGTTATTCAAAAAGTCCGTTGCAATTAGCTGAAAATGACGAAGTGCGCCCACTTTTGCTTCATTATTTTTTGTTGCCATTTAAACCAGGTGCTTTTTTTAATTTTCAAAATGCAGAAGATGGCAAATTGAATTTAGTTTCGCACTACGTTTCTAAAATTTTTGAAAGCCCAGAAAGCTTTTATAATCAATCAGTTCTGTTAGCTGAACATTTGTATAGTGTTTCTAATCACCCCAAAATTAAATCAGGTGAATTGTATTTAGTCTATCTAAAAGATTGTGTAGTAGAAGGAGAAGTATGCGATGCGCTTGGAATTTTTAAATCAGAAAACCGAGAAACTTTTTTAAAAGTATATCCACAAAATGACGGTTTTGAAATAGACTATGAAGCTGGAATTAATATTAAAAAATTAGATAAAGGTTGCTTAATATTTAATACTGAACGTGAAAGCGGTTACAAAATAAGTATAGTGGACAATGTGAAAGCAAAAGGAGAAGCTCAATATTGGAAAGATGATTTTTTGGGGCTTAAAATGCGGGAAGATAATTTTTATAAAACAGAAAATTATTTGGCAATGTGCAAAAGTTTTGTTGATGAAATCTATAATTCTGATCACAATGTAGAACGTCCCGACCAAATAGATTTTTTAAATAAGTCGGTAGATTTTTTTAGCGATAGCGAAAATTTTAGTCAAAAGGAATTTGAAGAAAGAGTGCTTGAAAATGATGAAGTTATCAATGCTTTTCATGATTACAAGCAAGAATTTGAACGAAAAAATGAATTTGAGAGCGAAATGGAATTTACAGTTTCGGAAGATGCTGTAAAAGCGATGAAAAGAAAGTTTAAAAGTATTTTGAAACTTGATAAAAATTTTCATATTTATATTCACGGAAATAGAGACCGAATTATTCGTGGAAGAGATGAAGAAAAAGGAATGAATTTTTATAAAATTTACTTTAATAATGAGGAATAATTTTTTGATTTTCATCAAAAAACTTTGATTTCTTAAAAAAATAGCATAACTTTGTAGAAAAAACAGCCATGATAACCGACATTTCACAACTCGATTTGAACAAAACCTACTCATATGCCGATTATTTGACTTGGCAATTTGAGCAGTACGTGGAATTAATTAAGGGTAAAATTTGGAAAATGTCGCCTGCGCCACGTACTAAACATCAAAGAGTTATTCGAAAAATAACATATAAGTTGGAAAGTTTTTTACTGCAAAAAACATGTGAATTATTTATTTCTCCTTTTGATGTTCGTTTGTACGACAAAAAGAAATCAGAAAAAGTAAACCAGGATATTTTCACTGTGGTGCAGCCCGATTTGTGCATTAT
>JAIFNL010000147.1 GCA_020047755.1 Bacteroidota bacterium | reverse complement strand
TCTTCGACTTCTACCGAAACTGAAGTAACAGCTAATTCGACTACTGAAAGTTCGTACTCTGCCGGAACGTCTCTTGAATTATAGTAGTTTTAAAACTATAAGAAAAAAACCTCTGCCTATTTGGTAGAGGTTTTTTTTTAATGGTTAATGTTTAACGATTAATGGTTAATGTTTAATCATTAATCATTAATCATTAATCATTAATCATTAACCATTTATAAAAAGAAATGTCAAAACATACACGCATAGCAGTTGCATTAAAAATGAAAGAATCTGGAATTATTCCGGTTTTTTATCATCAGAATGCTGAAATTTGTAAAAATGTATTAAAAGCTTGCTACGATGCTGGTTTTAGAGCTTTTGAGTTTACAAATCGTGGCGATTTTGCTCACGAAGTTTTTAGAGAAATAAGCCTTTTCGCAAAATCGGAATTGCCCGAATTAGCCGTGGGAGTAGGTTCTATTTTAGAACCAGCAACTACTGCTCTTTACATTCAATTAGGCGCAGATTTTATTGTTTCGCCCATTTTGAATGCCGAAATGGCAAAAGTTTGTAATCGCAGGAAAATTCTTTGGTCGCCTGGTTGTGGCTCTTTGACGGAAATTTCTTATGCTGAGGAACTTGGAGCCGAAATAGTGAAAATTTTCCCAGGCGCACAAGTGGGAGGACCCGATTTTGTGGCTGCCGTAAAAGGACCAATGCCTTGGACTAATATTATGCCCACCGGAGGAGTTGAGCCAGATAGAGAAAATTTGGTAAAATGGTTCAAAGCAGGAGTTTATTGTGTGGGCATGGGTTCAAAACTTTTTCCGAAAGAAATAATTGAAAAAGGAGATTACGATTGGATTACGGCAAAAGGTAAAGAAATTTTAGCTATCAGAGCTGAGTTTTTGTAATGAGTAAGTTCAATTTTAAGTTGATAATTTGGATTTGTCTTTATCAATCAATTAACAAAAGTCAACTCCTTTAATAGAAAAATGATGAATAGAATCCTTATTTTTATGAGTACAATATTAATTATTGCCTCATGTAGTAAAACCTCTTCGGTAAAGGAAATAAAAGTAAGTAATTTACTTGAGCTAAATGAAGCAATTAAGATTGCTCAAGCCGGCGATGAAATTATTATGAAAAATGGAGTTTGGAACGATGCCGGAATTGAATTTTCGGGCAAAGGAACTGCCAATAAACCAATCGTTTTACGTGCCGAAGAAGAAGGAAAAGTAAGCATGCAAGGAAATTCATTCATTAAACTTGCCGGAGAATACTTAACCGTTAGCGGTTTGTATTTTCGCAATGGTTATTCGAAAGAAGCTTCGGTGATTGAGTTTAGAATAGACGATGACAAAATCGCAAACCATTGTAAAGTAACGAATTGCGTAATCGAAAACTTTACAAAACCCGATAAATACGACCAAGACCACTGGATTATTTTCTGGGGAAAACACAACGAATTATCAAATTGTTACATTGCCGGAAAATTTAATCAAGGTCCAACTGTAAAAGTCTATTTGAAAGGAAATCAGCATGTTAATACATATCATCAAATAATCAATAATCATTTTGGACCTCGCCCCAGAAAAGGTGGACCTAAAGCTGAAACTATACAAATTGGTGATAGTGAGACGTCTATGACTCCTTCTTTTGTTAATATTCAGAACAATTTGTTCGATAGATGCAATGGCGAAGTGGAGGTGGTTTCTAACAAATCGAATTATACTTCGGTGAAAAACAATATTTTTTACCAATGTGAAGGCTCGTTGGTGCTTCGACATGGAAATTATTGCACAATTGATGGAAATTTATTCATCGGCAACGACCATAATAATTTTATCGGAGGCATTCGCATTATAAACACAGGTCATTGGATTACAAATAATTACTTCTATAAAATTAAAGGTGAGGAGTTTAGAAGTCCGTTGGCAATAATGAATGGAATTGATAAATCGCCTTTAAATCGTTACAATCAGGTTACTGATGTGGTAGTTGCGCACAATACTTGGGTTGATTGCAAATCGCCTTGGCAATTTAGCGTGGGAGCTAATACGGACAAACGCGACGTGTTGCCTGAGTCTGAAATTCGTGCAGCTCGTCCTTTACGTTGCGTAATGGCTAACAATTTGATTTATAACCATAAAGAAGATTCCACACCTATAATTGCTTATGATAAAGTTAATGGATTTTTGTTTCAGAAAAATTTCATAAACAACCAAGGAGTTGGGTTTGAAAATTACAATTCGCTAGAGGCTAAAAATATAAATTTTGTTGAAATTTCTGAAAATCTGTACATTCCAGAATCTACTGAAGAATTTTTGACCGATATTTATTCGGGTTATGCTTTCGCAGAAGAAATAAAAACAGATGCTTTTGGAGTAAGTCGTGCCGAAAAAGACTATTTAGGAGCTATGAATTTGCCTTTAGAAAAAGGGAAAGTACTTCTGGACAAAACAAAATTCGGAGCTACTTGGTTTAAAGCGGATAAAGAAAAAAACAAAGCTCAAATACTAAAAGTTTCCTCAGCCGAAGGGGACTTGGCTACGAAAATTGCAGAAGCAAAATCAGGCGATATTTTGGAATTGACCGAAAGCGAATATACTCTAAATCAAACCTTACACATTGATAAAGAGATTACTATAAAATCTTCAGCAAAAGCAACTATAAAAGTTACAAGTCAAGTGAAAACCGCCTTTGAACTTCGCTCTTCGGGTAATTTGGTTTTACAAAACATTAAAATGAAAGGCGAAAATTCAGGAATTGCATTTGCTCCATCGGAAAAAAATATGTCTGATATTTACAACTTGAAAGTAGAAAATTGTGAAATTGAAGGCTTTGAAACCGTTTTTCATGCTTACAAAGCCTCCGTAGCTGACACAATTTCGTTTTCAGCCACAAAAATTATGAATTGTGAAAATGGAATTGTTCTAGCGGCAGAAACTGATGACCAAGGCGATTACAATGCCGAAGTGGTACTCTTTACTGATTGCGAATTTGAAAACATACAAACGAATGTAATTAATTTTTACAGAGGTGGTTACGATGAATCTACCATTGGAGGTAATTTGTACATTACAAATTGTAAATTTTCTGCTTGTGCGAAAAAAGAGCCAACGAAAATATTAATTCAAACACGTGGAATTGTGAATGTTGGAATTTCAAAAAATACATTTACCAACAATTCAGTGAAACAGATAGCAGTACTTTGGGGCGAAAAAAACAACAAACATTCAGAAAATACAATTTCTAATTCAGGAGAAATTCTTGTAGAAGAATTTTTAAAGCAAAAGCTTGTTTATTAACAGTTTATCAAATTATTGATACGATGACTCAAAGTCATCGTATCAATATTAAATAACCATACAGATGAAAAAAACGATTTTATTCATAGCAATAAGTTTACAAATTAGTACAACTTTTGCGCAAAGCATTTTAAAAGCAAAAGGACAAGGACAAACTTACGAACTCATTAATTCTGTTTTAGCCCCAAATGGAGATGTTATCGAAACCCCTGATTGTAGCCACCAAAGTTTTGGCAGACACATCGACGAAGTATTTGATAATGAATTAAAAGCCTATGTTTTTCGATTCTATATTCATAAAACGCCCGACAACGACCGTTGCATCAATTTCGACCGCCAGCGTAATGAAATCAAGACCTACGACGCTTCGCCCGATAGTTTGAAAGCACTTGTAGGCGAGAGAGTTGAATACCGTTGGAAGTTTAAGCTCGATGCAGGATTTCAAGCCTCTTCGAGCTTTACACATTTGCATCAGATAAAAGCCGTTGGCGGAACCGAAGACGATATGCCGCTCATTACTTTAACGGCTCGCAAAGGTACGCCCGATAAGCTCGAAATTCGCTTTGCTGAGCATTTGAACCAAGTAACTATCCATCAAGTAGATTTAACGCCTTTCAAAGGTAATTGGGTAGAAGTTACGGAAATAATAACGTATGGCGAAACCGGAAAATATTCGATAGAAATAAAAAAAGTAAGCGACCAAACAAGTTTGCTTTCCTATAAAAATGAAAGCATCAGAATGTGGAAAACAGAGGCTAATTTTCTTCGTCCTAAATGGGGAATTTACAGAAGTTTAAATAATATAGACGATTTACGTGATGAGATTTTATTCTTCAATGATTTCTATATTAAAGAATTAACTCCAAATACTTCAATCAATTCATTGGAAAATGAAAAAAGCAATTTGAGATTTTATCCCAATCCGGTTTCCGATTATTTATATTTTGCAAATAACCAAATGGATACTTTTAATGAATTTACGATTTCGACGATTGAAGGAAAAGAACTATTTTCGGACAAAATTTCAGGTCAAAAATTTATTGATGTTTCGGCATTAGAACACGGCATTTATTTTATTTTTTTTAAGAAAAAAAATGTATTGGTTGGTAGAAATAAAATTGTGAAGATTTAGTTTATTGTATTGATACGATGACTTTCGAGTCATCGTATCAATCACTTTTTTATCTAAAGACTTAGTTTATAATAACCAATTTTCTTGTTTTTTGATTGTTCTCCAAACAAATTTCGAGCACATAACTGCCTTTATTTATTTCCGATACATTTAAAACCATTTGTTTGTTTAATGAATTTTGGCTTTTAGTGTTAACTAGTTTTCCACTTAATTCGTACAATTTGAGTTCTTTAATATTGAAATCGGATTCAATATTCAGCGTTTCTTTTGTTGGATTTGGAAAAATGTTGATTCCGAAATCTGATTTGTTAATTGTTCCAATTGCAGTTGAGTTGTTTTTTACTCCAGCCCCAATCAAAACGCCCACATCAGACAATTTATAAGGCATTTGCGTTCCTGTTGCACCATATTCCTCAGCACCAGCATCTGGATTTGCATCTCTATTGCCTCCAAAAATATCCTTAGTGAGCGTAAAGCTGGTTTGAGTTAAGTTTGTGATTGCTTTGGCAAAAGAAATGGCTTCGCTTGTTTGAGTTAAACGTTCTATTTCATCTATTTTTATTGTCAAATCGGCACTAGCTACTAAATTATCTGAGGTGTTAAAAGTTGTCCACCAAGCACCATTTCTGCGAATATTGCCTTTGTAAATATTTGAGCCTGTGGGCGCTGTGCCAATTGAAACGGCATCGGTACAGTTTATCATTAGGTTGTTTACAATTTCAATATTTTTGGGTGGATATTCCCTTCCACTGTCATC
>JAIFNL010000019.1 GCA_020047755.1 Bacteroidota bacterium | reverse complement strand
TTTTTTTGCTTTTGGGGAGCATAATCAAACGATTAATATTCCCACATATCTTGCTCTATATCAAAAATTTCAGTTTTTATTCTTTCTGATTCTAGCATAGCTTCCAACCCAATGGCATAGTCTCCAATACTTCTATTGCCATACACGTTTGAAACTTTTTCGATATAGCTCGAAAACATTCTCTTTACAAAAATATCGTCAAAAGTCCTTCTTTCGGCATCGTTGCCACTATTAAAAACTTCAGTGCGAGCAAACAAAGGTCTCAAATCGGGATAATAAACCCAAAACAACTGTTTGTATTTTTTATCCTCTTGGTCCACATCGTCTTGCTTGTAATACTCTCTAATGGGGCACATACCAATCATACGTACCTCAAGCAAAGAACGCTCTCTGTCGAAAAACCAAAGTTCTTTCATGCGGTATAATTTCACGTCGGAGGGATTGATCGAACCTTCAAATACTTTTGTTATCATTTCGCCAGTATCAGGGTCTTCCATTGTAAGAGTATCATTACCACCACCCATGCGGTCTTTTACTTCGGCATAAGTCATTACGTATTTGAACTCATTGTTCAAATCGTCGGGGTTATAAGCTTTTAAGCCTTCGTTTTCTATTCCGTAGAGCAGTAAGTTAATAAGGCTCATACGGTCATCAATTACTTCAGTTCCTTCTGGATAATAAAGCGGTAAATTAATTTTTTCGCGCAAGTCAATTCTGCGCCACACTAATTTTGACCACATAACATCTGCCTCGCGCAAAAAATCAAACGGCACAGGAACTCTATTGGGGACGTGCATTTTTTGGTAAATACCATTCAAAACTCCGGCATCTTCCTGAGCTTGTAAGGTAGTATAGTTAGCTGAAAACAAAGCTACTAACAAAACAACAATTACTTTTTTCATAACACTATTTTTTTTAAGAAAACTTTTAAAAATCAAAAGTAGCAAAAGGATTTTTAATTAAAATTCGCATAGCCAAAAATAATTTCAAAAAGTTTCGTTCATATTAATTTTCTTTTTCCAAAGAAAGTATAATTAGTTCAAGATTATTCTGCTTTTCGTCCATCTACTTACATTTGTAGAATTTAGAAGTATTATCTATAAAACATCAAAAGTTATGCCATTAAAAAAAGGTAGAATAAAAAAGCAACTGATTTTTTTACAATCAAAATATTGATAGTGCACTTAATCGTAACCAAATTTATAGAAAAGGAAAATTACGCTACTTTTTTTACAAAACAAACGTATCAAAAAGAAAAAAGCCTTTAACAATTTTGTTAAAGGCTTTTTTTATTTTTTTAAAAAAATTATTGAATTTTAAATGCAATAGAACCTAAGTTTCTTATACTTCCGTCAGGACCTTTTGCTTTAATATCTTCAAAATAAACTTTTCTACCTGGTTTTACACCTCTAATCAACTGAATTTGCTTAGGATTAAAGTTAGCACCACGACCTTTTTCTTCTTGCTCAAAACCGCCCACAGTAGTAGATACAGTAAAGCTTTCAATATCAAAACGCAAGTCGAAGTCGAAATTTTCCATAACAGCAGAAACTTTACCAATAGCAACAAGAGCGTTGTTAGCAATAACACCACCGTTTTGTCCACCAATTTTAGCAACTGGGTCAGGTACGCGTTTTACTCTAAATTTAGCAGAACCCATTGATTTTGTAGCACCGTCAATTTCAGCAGAAACGCTAATTACCGCTTCACCTGCTGTTTTTACTCTTACCATGTATCCGCCAGCTTCTTTGCCAATTGTACCATTGGTCATCGACACTCTGAGTTTGTCTTCAGCAACTCCCGATGCAGCAATCGAAACAGGGTTAGGTACGCCAATATAGAATACGTTCATCTTTGTAGGAGAAACGGTTACTCCAGCAGCACCAACTTGGTATTCAGCATTGAAAGGGAATTCAAGCATTTCACCAGTTGCGGGCGATTCTAATTTAATCACACCACCCCATTTTTGAAAACCTACAGAGCCAGTACCTCCTGAGTAAACACCCTTACCATCAACCACTTTCAAAGGGTTGCTACCAACCATGATTACTGGAGTTTGAGTAGAGTCAGATGCTGCAATAAAAACTTGTGCTTCATATTTTCCACCAATCAAAACATAGTTTGAGTTAGGAACAACAATGGCTTCTAATTTATTAAATTTCCAAGCACCTGCATCAAGATTTCCCCACAAGAAAGCTAAAATTTCAGCTTCAGCATTTCTAATGTCGGTTTGAAATTTTGACAACATAGTAAGTACAGCAGAAAGAGGAAGGTGTTCAAAGTTTCCACTTTCCCAACCTACTTTTCCTTCTTGACCTTCCATATCATCGGTATTCAAAGCAGCTTTGAAACCATCAATAGTACCTTGAAAATTAGCTCTGTTTTTTTCAGTAGTATTATCGGTAATAATTTTAATCAAATCCTCACGATAAGTTTCTACTTTCTTTTTAAGCTCTTTTCCTTTGCCTTCCAAAATCATAATCTGACCCGGAACGTTGTTATCATCTTTACTTTGAACTAATCCGGGGTTTCTAGCTTTATCTTTTACATAAGGGCTTTCAGGACCTTCTGCTGTAAGCAGAATTTTATCCTTCAATTCGTCCATGTATTTAACAAGCTCATTAGAATTTATTTTTACCTTATCGGCAATTTCTTTCCATTTTTTTGCTTTGGCTGCAGTTGCCTCTTCTTGCATAGCTGCCTCAAAATTTGCATAAATTACATCATTCTTTTTTGTAAAATTTGTCGATGTTTTACGTAAGCTTTGATCAACCAAAACGAAGGCGTTCAAAATTTCAGCAGATACGTTTAATGCCAACAATGCAGTTAACACCAAATACATCATACCAATCATCTTCTGCCTCGGTGTTTCTTTTCCGTGACCCATATTAAATTAATTTTTTGAAATTAATAATCTATTAAAAATTCTGGTATAATGTTATGCTTTTCCTGTCATAGCTGCAAGCATATTACCGTAAACAGTGTTCAACGATTCTACTTTTTTAGCTAAGTCAGAAACTTGGTTTTTGTATTTTTCTGATTGAACAACAGCTCCTTTTAGGTCGTCCATCATTGAATCTAAACCACCTTCTAGTTGCAATTCAAATACTGCATTAAGAGCGGTAAGGTTTTTGTTTAATACCGTTATTTTTTCGTTGTAATTTTCGTTTCCTTTTACTACACTACTAAAGTCAACGTCAATTGTCATTGAATCAGTAAGTTTTTTGTATGAAGAAACCATATCGTTACCAGCTTCTTTTACGTTGTTTGATACTTGTGAGAAAGCATCTGATACGTTATCTACCGAGTAGCTAATTGTTTCAGCTGATTTGTTGTATGATTCGGCTAAATTTCCAGCAGAAACATTTACTTTATCCACAGCACCTTTGTAAGATACTGCTGCTTCATTTACAGTAGAAGCTGCTTTGTTCATACTTTGAGTATATTCATTTGTAGCTAAGGCTGCATTTGAAATATCGGATAAATTCGACGCCGTATTAGATAGACTTTGAAGACCGTCAGTCAATTTCTCAAATAATTGAGGTGAATTTCCAAGTTTGGTCATTAATTTCTCGTCAAAAAGGCTTACGTTTGGACCACTGTTGTTGTTTCCAAAAGCTGGTGTAGCACCACCTTCGTCTAAACCTGCTAACTGTGGAAATACCAAACTCCAATCGTCTTCTTCGTGTAATGGCTCAAATGCCGAGAAAAAGAAAATCACAGCTTCTGTTCCAAGACCTACTACAAGCATAGGACCTGCACCAGGCCAGTGCATGATTTTAAACAAGGCACCAATAATTACTACTGCTGCACCAATACCATAAAGCTTAGACATAAAATTTTTCCAGCCTTTCGTTTGCGTCAATTCTGCTATTGTCATAGTTTAATGTTCTTAAAGGGTTATAAATTATTTTTTTTTGTTTTGCTAAATTAGATATTTTTAAACTAAATAAAAAAATATCTAGCGTTTTTTTTTCAAAAAAAAAAAAAAACAAGTATTTTGATTAAAAATGTGTTTTTAAAATAGTTTGTTTTTACATAAAAAAGAGCATCAATTTACTATTAATTGATGCTCCTTTTTGTTGTTATCTGTTTGTTATTGAGCCCATTGGTCGGTTGCTCTTCCCATGTAAGAACGAACGCATCTGAATCCGATATACGATTTTGCTGTATCTTGATATTCGTAAGTTCTTACACCTACTTGCAAGTAATAAGCTATGTCTTTCCAAGAACCGCCACGCAAAACTTTTCTTTTTAGTACGGGTGGATCACCTTTTAGAGCATTATATCTATAATCGGGGTTCAAATCGTGTGTGAAACTGTATGCAGATTCGTCAAAAGCATTTGATGTCCATTCTGCTACGTTACCAGCCATATCGAACAAGCCATAATCGTTGGGTGCAAACGAACCTGTGGGTAGTGTTCTAATACCTCCATCGTCTTGATAATTACCTCTTAATGGTTTGAAGTTTGCAATAAAACAACCAGTGTTGTTACGTGTATAAGGACCTCCCCAAGGGTAAAGACCTAATGCCAAACCTCCGCGTGCTGCATATTCCCACTCAGCTTCTGTTGGTAAGCGATATTCTTGAACAAAATATTCACCTTCTTTTTGCAACCAATCATTTTTCAATTGAGTTCTCCAGATAGCAAAAGCGTTAGCTTGTACCCAGTTTACACCTACCACAGGGTAATCATCGTAAGCTGCGTGCCAAAAATAAGATACGGTCATCGGGTCGTTGTAAGCATAAGAAAAGTCGCTCATCCAAACCAATGTATCAGGATATACGTTTGTTTTTCCATTCATTATGAACGAAGAACGGTCTTTGATAGGTACTTTATCTCCTTTACTATCAATAATTTCGCCGGTATAAAAAGAACCATTTTTATCAAATTGTCCATATTTTTGCTCGTCAAAATTATAACGGTTTGCTGTTTTTGCAGCTTGCTTTAAATCAATCCAATAATATTCGTAAATAAGTTTACGTGAATCGATTTCTTTTCGTCTAAAAAAACGCTCATGTTCAGGTAAGTATAATTCGTCAAGTGGTTCAACGTATTCCTCGTCTTTCCAGTCTATTTCTTCTTCCCAGTTCAAAAATGGAGGGTCAATTGGGTTTCCCTTTTTATCTTCAGAAATAAAAAATTCTTCGTTTATCTCGCCTAATATCCTACGAGCAATTGAATCTCTTACCCAAAATACAAATTGTCTGTACTCATTGTTGGTGATTTCTGTTTCGTCCATCCAAAATGGGTCAATGGAAACAGTTTTAGTTTGCCCTGTGTGAGCGAAAGGAACGTCTTGACCGCTTGGTCCCATGTTGAAACTTCCCATGGGAATGAATTGCATACCGTAAGGGTCTGGTTCAAACCATTCTACTCTATCAAGTACACCTACTAATTCTCCGTTATTTCCACCACCACAACTACTCAAAAAGAGCGAAATAACTAGTGATATGGTTAGTAATTTTTTCATGACTTATATTTAATTTTGTTTGTTGCATTTCTTTAACAAGTGTTATTTATTACTACACTAAAATCGTGCCATAATTTTTTTTTTAGACTTCTATTTGGGTCGATTTCTTTGATCAAAAATAGACAATTAAATGCGTTAATTGTTTCAAATACAGTATATAAAATGAATTATTGAAATTTATTTCTTTTTAAATTAAATTTTAATCTACTGTTTTTATAGAACAAAAGAAAGTAAAATAGAATGTTTTGTCAAGCAAAAAAAACGATATTAAAATAAACCGAACAATGACATTTTAATTTGATTGCATAATCTATGTTTAGCAATGAGAAAATATAAAAAGAACAATGTCTTAAATTCACGTTTTAGTTTCTAGTGGTAATTTCCCTAAAATCTGCAAGGTCAATTATTTAATAAACAGTTTCTTGTTGTTTGTATAAATGTATTTTACAAATGGTTGATACGATTACTATCAGGCTATAAGTGAAGCTTTGATAGTGCATAAATTGATGAATTTTTGAAAAAAAAGTTGAATTTCGATTTTTTTTTCTGTAATCAAATAACAATTGAATAATTTGTTATTTGAATTTAGAAAATATTGCACAATTTTACTTTTTTATAAATTTGTTTACTCGCAAGTTGAGTTATTAAATTCTTACCAGATTTTATAAGTCTTATTTTCTCAAATAAGCTTAATCAAATTTTATAAAAAAGCCATTATTGGAAATTCAATTTGTACTAATTCTATAAAAATCGAACACTCTTAGAATATTGTGGTGTTTTATCAAAATTAATATTGAACTGATAATTTACCATTATTTCATGACTTCCATTGTTGTAAGTTCTTAATTTATTGAGCGATAAATCATAAGCATAGCCTATTTTCAAACCATTGAGCAGTTTGATGCCTGCCATTGCTACAACTGCATCGCCCAAACGGTAGGTAACACCGCCCCAGATTTTTTTGTTGTAAGTAACTAGCGCGTTTACACTGTATTGCGCAGCAGTTCCATCAAATTTAATAAACGCCGAAGGGCTTATCTCATACAAGGGAAAAGGCAAAGGCAGAGTAACACCGGCAGTTAAAAAATAATGGCGTGCCAAGCTTGGCGTGCCTTTTTCTAACTCAAAACTGGTTTGTGTTATGTGCACAGTAGAAATTCCCGCATAATATTTACTGGTGTAGTAATAAATTCCACCATTCAAATCAAAGCCCATTTTTGAATTTTCGTCGGGAATTGAAGGGTCGCTATCGGCAGGCGTAAAGTTCACGCCATCAGGAATTACCCATGTGGGTTTGAGTGAAATATTGGCTAAACCTAAGCCCAAGCCTATACCTAAAGTTCCGGCTCCCAAATCGGTACGGTAACTGTAAGCCAAATTCATATAAAAATCATCGTTAAAGCCTATTTTGTCTTGAACAATATTTATGCCTACTCCGCTTCGTATGCCAAACGGGTTTACAGCAGCGTCGATACTAAATAAATTTGTATTAGGTGCGCCTTCCAAACCAACCCACTGTTGCCTGCCAATTAAGGTTGCACGCATTTCGCCGCTACTGCCTGCAAAACCTGGGTTTATTGTCATCATATTAAACATATTATGACTAAATTGTGGAAATTGCTGAGCACTTAAACCTGTACCTATACACAAAACAAATAGTAAAATCGCAATTTTTTTCATAAACTTCTTTGATTACAAATATATTTTAACGCCTGCAAATTTGTTTATTTTAGTTAGTTCCCAAAATTTGCATTGTTTTTTTTCAATAAAAATCATCACATAAAAGAACCCCAAATAAAACAAAATAGTTGCAATATTTTGAGAATTTTAATTGTTTAGAAAAAGCACTAGTATGAGAAAATTTCAACACTCCTCAAAAAAAAACTTTTTTTTAACCACACAAATCTAAAAAAAAAAATAGATTTAAGCAATTTATGTTTTCTTTTTTACAAAAAATCAATTCCTGCACGTGTGAAAAATAGCTGAATTCGGAAATTGTTTTCTGAGAATTTTAGGCTCGAAACGAAATTAACGGCTCAATTTCTGAAAAGTTTTCCACCAAATATCTGGAATTTCTTGTTTACTGGCTGAAAGGTAATCATTGTACGAGCACGAAACTAATTTTTTTGCAGTTCCAGTAACGGGTATTTCTATCCACCAGCGATTGGTTTTCATGCTTTTATAAAAAACTAAATTTTGATTTACATTGTCAATATTGACTATAAATTTTTTATAATCGTCGGTGTCGGTATTTGGTAAGTCATTCATTCTTAGATAAAAACCTTCTATGAAATGCCAAATAATTTGAGCTGCCAGATGTGTAGTTTGCTTGTTGTTATCGAAAAGAGGATTGACTTCAAACAAACCAAAACAACTTAAATTATCGCTCAAACCTGCATATTCTGCTATTTGACAAGCTTCTACCGAATCAAATCCATTGGGCGAAGGCGTTGCATTTCCGGGCGAATCGGCTTGTTTTATTGCGCCCATGTCGAACGATAAAAAATGTGCATCGCGCAAAATTGGCTCTATTTCTATCAAGTTTGCACGCAACAAGCCTAAACGGTAAGTGTCTAAAAGCAGCTTACGCATTTTTTCAACAGTCTTACTATTAACTAAATAGTTTTGATAACCCAACACCGAAATATTAAAAATTCGATTGTTTTGGGTTTGAATTATTTTATGAATGTAAGAAGTCGAAGTTATTTCGTTCTTTTGAGTCGAAAAATCAATTACGGAATCAATAATCACCAAATTTAAAAAATTCTCTACTTTTCGGTAAGCTTCATAAATGGGAAATGTCAAATCTTGACTTCCGCCAATTACAATGGGAACAATATTTTTAGAACGAAATTCGAGGATTAACTCTTTCAAGGCAATGTAGGTGTCCTTGATGGTTTTACCCAGATTTAAGTTTCCCAAATCGCAGATTTTTAGGTTTGGCGAGGGTTTAAATAACGAATAAAGTTTTTCTCTAATCTCGTCGGGAGCATTAGTTGTTCCTATATTTTCGCTAGCACGCTCTTCGCCTACACCAAAAATAACAATATCAAAACCATCTAATTTTGTAACTTTCTCGCTTGCCGAATGAAAAGTAATATCAATCATTCTATCCTTTGCATCGGGAAGTTTTTTTAGCTTCTCTATTTTTTGCGAAATCGGTTTAAAATACAAGTCAAATTCCATCATTCCAATAATCGTTTCGTGTGTTTGTTTTTGAAAAATATCAATAAAAAGATTTCTACAATGTACAAGTCTTTCAAAAATTGCAAAACATGTGCTTTTTTTTACAACTTTTACAATTTAAAAGCAGAATAAGGACATTTCTTATTCTGCTTTTTTTATTATTTCTTCTTTGTCGATGTTTTAGAAACCGATTTTGCAGGCGCAGTTTTTTTTGCAGCCGGTTTTGTCGCTGTTTTAAACGGCGTTTTGGTTGCTGTTTTTGTTGTTGTTTTTTTTGCGGCTGTTTTTTTCTTTTCGGATTCAGGGTCGATTCCAATAAATTTAAAACAATCTTCGAGTGTCATATTTTCAGGCACTTCTTTGGCTGTTAAGCGAGTATATTTCTTTTTGTAAAAAACGCACGGTTTGCCCCAGCGGTCTTTTATTATTTTCAAATCGCTGCCTTCAAATGTTTTGAGTTGCTTATCGCTATCGGAAGCTCTTTTTTCAACTATTAGTTCTATTGCTCTCTGAATATCAATGGTTAAAGGGTCGTCTGTTTTTTTGAGCGACGTAAATTTGCTGTTGTGGCTCAAGTACGGACCAAAACGCCCAACTGCCGCCACTACTGTTTTTCCTTCAAACTCGCCCACGGTGCGGGGTAGTTTAAGCAAATCGAGAGCTTGTTCAAGTGTAATAGTATCAACGCTTTGTCCGGCTTTGAGGCTTGCATAAGTTGGTTTGTCGTCGGCTTCGCCAAGCTGAACCATGGCTCCAAAGCGTCCTAAACGGGCAAATATTTTTTTGTTTTCAACTGGGTGCATTCCCAAAAAACGACCTTCGGCTGGTGTTTTTAACAATTCCAATGCTTCGGCAAGCGTAATGGTTTCGATGTGCTGGTCTTTGCGTAAACTTGCAAATTTCGGCTTTTCGTCTTGGTCATTTTCGGCAACTTTGCCCAATTGTACCATTGCTCCAAATCGTCCAATTCTGGCAGTAACTAGTTTTCCGGTTTCAGGGTCTTTTCCCAATTCTCTTTCGCCCGAGTTGCGTTCGGAATGTTCCAAAGTATGCTCTACCATTTTGTGAAATCCGCCATAAAAGTCGGAAATCATCTTGTTCCACTTAATTTTACCATCGGCAATTCGGTCAAATTCTTTTTCCACGTCGGCAGTAAAATTGTAGTCCATTATTTTATCAAAATGTCCTACCAAAAAGTCAGTTACCACCATTCCTATATCGGTTGGAAAAAGTTTTGATTTTTCAAAACCTGTATTTTCTGTTTTCTTGCTTTGCTTTATAGCTCCTTGTTTTAGAAGCATATACGCATATTCGCGTTGCACACCGTCTCTATCTTCTTTTACCACATAACCACGCTTTTGAACAGTAGAAATGGTTGGAGCATAAGTAGATGGGCGACCAATTCCGAGTTCTTCGAGTTTTTTAACCAAACTAGCTTCGGTGTAACGTGGTGCGTGAATAGAAAAACGTTCAACTGCTTCTATTTCTTTGTATTGAAGCTCTTGCCCAACTTTTAGTGGAGGCAACAATGTTTTTGCTTGTTCGGTACTTTCATCGTCGGTCGATTCGATGTAAACTTTCAAAAAGCCTTCAAAAATAAGCACTTCGCCTTTGGCTACAAATTGATGTTTCGATTTTGAAATATCAATATCTACCGTTGTTTTTTCCAATTTAGCATCGCTCATTTGCGAAGCCAAAGTGCGTTTCCAAATAAGCTCGTACAAACGTTGCTCTTGCGACGAACCGCTTATCTCCCTGTTTTGCATGTAAGTAGGGCGAATTGCCTCGTGCGCTTCTTGTGCTCCTTTCGATTTTGTTTTGTAAATGCGTTGTTTGTGATATTCTGCTCCAAACTCACTGATAATCTGTTCTTTTGCTGCATTCAAGGCAAGTGTGGACAAATTCAACGAGTCGGTACGCATATAAGTAATGTATCCCGATTCGTAGAGTTTTTGAGCAATAGTCATGGTTTGCGCCACCGAAAAACTTAGTTTGCGCGAGGCTTCCTGTTGCAAAGTAGAAGTAGTAAAAGGTGCAGCCGGCGATTTTGTTGCTGGTTTTTTCACAACATCGGCAACTTTAAATTCCGAATTTTTGCAAATTTCTAAAAATTCAACTGCTTCCTTAGCCGTTTCAAAACGAGTAGGCAATTCGGCTTTGAGCAAATAATTTTTCCCACTTTTTTCTTTTACATCGAAAAGTGCATTTACTTTAAATGCTGAGCTTGATTTAAAAGCGATTATCTCGCGTTCGCGTTCTACCAACAAACGAACAGCTACTGATTGAACTCTTCCTGCTGAAAGTGCGGGTTTTACTTTTTTCCACAAAACGGGCGAAACTTCAAACCCAACCAAGCGGTCTAGCACACGGCGAGCTTGCTGAGCATTAACCAAGTCTTGATTGATTTCGCGCGGATTTTCAATAGAATGTAGAATCGCTTCTTTTGTTATTTCGTGAAAAACAATGCGCTTTGTATTTTTTTTATTTAACTTCAATGCTTCTGCCAAATGCCACGCAATTGCCTCTCCCTCACGGTCTTCATCGGAAGCGAGCCAAATAGTAGTTGCCTCTTTTGCTAGTTTTTTAAGTTCGGAAACAACTTTTCGCTTGTCTTCGGTAATTTCATAAATTGGCTCAAAACCATTTTCGATGTCGATTCCGAAATTCTTTTTAGACAAATCGCGAATGTGCCCGAAACTTGATTTTACAGTAAATTTACTTCCTAAAAACTTTTCTATCGTTTTGGCTTTTGCCGGTGATTCTACTATTACTAAATTTTCTCCCATATTTTTGGTGCAAGTAATTTATCTGGTTATGGGTAATTTTTTTTTACAGAAATTAAGAAACTCCTACATTTTACCCTTTACTCCGTTTTTTTTAAGTCAAATTTTTGTTTTTTTGCTCTCTTTTTATCTAAAATAGCTTACTTTCTAACAAAATCATTTGCTTATTTTTTTGCAAAGTAAAGCAATTCCAATAGTATGTTCAAAATTTTTGAACAAATAAATTTTAAAATTTTTTCTTGAAGAACAAGTAAGCTTCTAGTAATTAGTATATTAATAGATAGTTTATTTTTTTCTTTTCTCTAAATTTAGTTTAAATCGCACTCCTTATAAATAGAAACAGACACAACTGCCTTTTTTCTTATTTTGCACAAGTTTCAATAAATTATTTTTTAGTCTGAAATAAAAATTTTACTTTTGAGAAAAGTATTACATTCTTTTTTCAGAAAAATTACAATACAATAAAATGGCAACCTTTTTATTCGATAAAATAATATTTGGTCCCGTAAAAAGCAGAAGATTAGGTGTTTCGCTAGGAATTAACTTACTGCCAACCGATGCTAAATTGTGCAATTTCGACTGCATTTATTGCGAATGTGGTAGAAATGAGAGCAATAAACCCGAAAAAGCTTTTTTCCACCCACGTTCAACGGTTAGTTACCATCTTTATTCAAAGCTAAAGAGCATGAAAGAAGAAAACCAACCGCTCGATGTTATCACCTATGCAGGAAATGGAGAACCGACTTTGCATCCTGAATTTGAAGGGATTATGGAAGATACACGCAAGCTTCGCGACCAATTTTTTCCAAACGTAAGAATTGCGGTGCTTTCTAATGCAACTAACTTGCACAACGAAAAGGTTTTCAATGCCTTACAAACCATCGACGACAATATTTTGAAGCTCGATTCGGCTTTTATCGAAACAATAAAATTACTCAACAATCCGCCAACAAATTTTACGGTAGAAAAATTAGTAAGCAATTTGCAAAAATTCAACGGAAAACTAATCATACAAACACTTTTTGTGAAAGGTTATTATGGTGATATTGAAATAGATAATTCTACCGAAAAAGAAGTTTTGGCATGGATAGAATTACTAAAAATAATAAAACCTCAAAAAGTAATGATTTATACCATCGACAGAGATACTCCTACCGCCGGATTGGAGAAAGTGCCGGTGGAGAAACTCAATGAAATAGCCAATTTAGTTGAAAAAAATGGAATGAAAACAATGGTTTCGGCTTAAAATAAGGATAAAGTAGCTTGAGAGCAACCGAAATTCTACAACTAATTTAAAAAGACAATTCTGATATCTTCTCAAAAAATAAAAGCCCTTGTGTGCCCGCTTAATTGGGGGCTTGGTCATGCGTCGCGCATGATTTTAGTGATACAAGAGCTTTTAAATCAAAACATTGAAGTAATTATTGCTGCCGATAGCACGCCTCTAGCATTGCTAAAAGAAGAATTTCCTACCCTCAAAGCCATTGTTTTAAAAGATGTAGAAGTAAAATACTCGCGGAAAAACCAGCAAATACTCAAAATCATTGGCTTTTTGCCACAATTGGCTTATCGAATTTACAAAGAAAACAAAGATTTGATTCAAATTATTGTTTCCGAAAACATAAACATTGTTATTTCGGATAACCGCTACGGACTGTGGAACAAGCAAATTTATTCCGTTTTTGTAAGTCATCAGTTGCGATTGAAAATGCCACGAAATTTTGTGTTTTTGGAAGTTTTTACTCAAAAATTGATTCAATTTCTTACACGAAAATTTGATGAGATTTGGATTCCTGATTTTGAAAATGAAACTAATTTTTCTGGAACTCTTTCACATTTAAAACAATATAACAAAAACAAGACGCATTTTGTAGGCATATTAAGCAAATTTCTAATGTCCGAATTTCAAACACAAAAAAAGCAACTGTTTGAGAGTGAAAGGATTTTAGCTATTCTTTCTGGACCCGAGCCACAGCGCACTATTTTAGAAGAGTTACTACTAAACCAACTAAATGTACACAAGTTAAAAGCAACTTTGGTGCTTGGAAAAGAAAAAGATGCTGTGCAAATAAAGCATCAAAACATTGAAATAGTGAATTTTGCAAATAGAACAAAGCTTTTTGAATTGATAAGCAAAGCCGAAATAATTGTTTGCAGAGCTGGTTATTCGAGCATTATGGATTTAGCTGCTTTGCAAAAAACGGCTATTCTAATAGCAACTCCCGGGCAAACCGAACAGGAATATCTTGCTGATTATTTGAGTAGAAAAAAGCTTTTTGTAAAAGCCCAACAAGCCAGTTTGAATCTAAAAACTTCAATTTTGGAACTAAAGAAATTAGATACTACATTTGAAATAATAAATAATAATTTGTTGATAGAAGCAATTCAACGTATGCTCACTCGTTTGCAAAAAAATACCAAAACCAACTAATTGTAGTTGGTTTTGGCATTTGAAACAAAGGACTTACTTGTTATAATGGCGTATTAATCAAATATAAATCGAATAATATCGGGTTCGTTGGTAAGTAAGTTGAAATATTTGAAACGGTTACCTTGCAAAATAAGAGTTTCGCGTTTTGCTACCAGTAGTTTTACCGTATCATTTAAGTTCAAACCGGGTACGATAATCATGTTTTTCTTGAACTGCGAACCGTCATCGCCCGCAATAACACCTGTTAGAACAATAAAAATATCTTCCTTATTGTAGGTTTTTGTAATATCAATCGACTCGCCTTTGGCTATTTTATTGATGTTCAAAATTTCGGAAAACTTAACCAGCACATTTTCGGGAATGCTAAAAAACAAAGGCACTCTCTTGATTAACTTCACTTTATCAACTACCATTTTGCGCGAACCCGCTATTTCATCGCCCAAAATTTCGATAAGCTCTTGCTTTCGAGGCGAAAGTTTTTTGAGGTAATCGATGCAGCGCATTGAATTTTCGTCGTAGATAACGCGTGCCGCTGTACCATAAACCAACTCGTTGGTATGATGCAAGCACAAAAATATTTCATCGGGCATTTCGCTTCGGCGAATTTGCGACAACAGCTTAGAAATATTTTCGGACGTCCAAAGCTTAATTTCTTTCGATACACCTACCGAATCCTCAAGCATTTCGTCCGTTTTTTTGTTTTTGTGTATCTTTCCGATAAGTTCGATGGCTTTTGCCATAGTCCACTCGTTGATTTTGTCGTAGTCGCGCACAATGATAGCACGCAAACGGTCAGTGAATTTGAGCCTTTGCTGTGGGAAAAACTGCGAAAGTTTTTTAATTTTCTGACCCAATGACAAACTATCGAACAATGGAATTATCAATTGCTTGATGTCGATATTTATAAAGTTATCGATAATTTCGAGAGCAAAAATTGTGTTTTCGCCAATGATATTGGTTTTAATCAAATCGATGGTAGCCGGCTGATAAATAAAGCTTAGCAAGCGGAACAAAATCTCAAAATTAGCCTCTCTTTCCAAATCGAGTGATTGGATAAGTTTAAGGGTATTTTTTTCCGATTCCACATCGCTAATTGAAGCGTACAGCCAAACAATATTGCTGATAATGTCTTCTATTTTTTGCTTTATAATTACTCGTTCTCTGTCGTTTGCTTGAAATTGAGAATAATAAAGCGCTTGAATTACTGCAAGTTGAATCTCTTTGTCGGGGTAGTTTATGTGTTTGAGCAAATAACGCTGACTTTGTTCGCTACCTATTTTGCCATAAATTTCGATGGTTTTGAGAATAACTCGAATATCAGAGGTTGCATTCAGAAGTTTTTCAAGCTCTTCGACCATGACCGCATCGGCATTTTTCAAAATAACAGAAGCTGTAATGTTTATGTATTGCTCTGAGTTTAAAAGTTCTACAAGCTTTTTGTTTAGTTTCACGCTTCGTCTGGTTCCTGCAAGTCTTATAGCTGCTTGTTTTACCAGTTTATTATCGTCGTTGAGCAAAGTAAGAATTAGGTCGTTGTAGGCTTCTTTTTCGTTGTAAATGAGCCTAATCAACTGCATTTTTTCTTCTTGCGAACCCGATTCGGCTATTATGCTAAGGGTTCCTTCTAAATTGAGGTCGTTGAAATCAATTAACTCACTATAATCCAAATGCTTTAAGGCTTGAATCGCAGTAGTTCTAACAAGCTCATCGTCGTTAATTTCAATAACTTGTTTTAAGTCTTTTGAAATGCTTTCTTCCCAAGTTGGGTCGATGTTGTGTAAAATAGCAATATTAATGGTTTTGTCATTAAAACTCAATAAATGAGATACATGCGCTTCCATTATATTGGGGTCGGTTTCGGAAACAATGGTAATGCTCATGCGCACGGTTTCAATATCGGAATGATAGAAACGTTGCGAGAGTATATCGCTGGCATAAAGCCCTTTGAGTGTTTTTTTGTCTTTTGTTCTGTTCTTTTCGGCAAGAATTTCGCGCAGTTTGGTTCGGTACGAATCGTAAAGTTTGAAGGCAACGTAAACCCAAGTTAATAAAAGCGGCAAAAAGAATAAAAAGTACAAATCGAGCCTAAAAGTGCCCGACATACTGAGTAGTTGGCTTATTCCCCAAAGTAAAAAACCAGCTATTCCGATAGCTCCTTGCATTACAACGCCTACTTGGGTTTGCACAGCAAGCTTGTGGTCGTCGTGCAAGGGTTGATAGAGTACGTTGAAAGAGGGGTCGTCTAAGCCTCGTCTAAAAATACGCTCCGAGGATTTGTTGGCAACCATAAAAACAAAAAACAAAATGCTCGAAACACCTAAGGTGAAGCTAGTTACAGTTGCTAAAAAGGTAAAAAATGTCAAAGCCAAAGGCAAGGCAACCAAACCAATTTTAACCCCGTATTTACTTAAAACTCTATTGGAGAAATAGGAGAGTGTAAATTCGCCAATTTTGAAAAATGCGCAAACTAAGGCTATAAAGCTCGATATTTGACCTGCTGACTCAAAACGCCCAGCTTTTGCTTGTACTTTGATGCTCGAAAGGTAAGAGAAATCGACAAAATACAGCACTACCATCGACATAGTAGCCGAAATAATGATGTATCGGAAATAGGATTGTTTTATTAAATCGCCAAATTTCAAATTTGGTTTTTTTCGCAGATTTTCCTCTGCCGAGTTTTCGCCTGGTCTGCCGAAGTGCTTGTAAATGTAGGTGATAGTGATTACGCTGGCAATCAAACCCAAGTTGGCAATGTGCAACAAGTCGTAGTTGTGGCTCAAAAATGGGTTAATCAAAGGAATAGCAAAATAGCTAATAATTGACGAAACAATTCCTCCAATATTAATCAATCCAAACAAACGCTTAACTTGCCTTAAATCAAGAAATTTGATAATCATTCCGCCCGAAACAATAGCCGAAAGCGAAATGAAGGGCCAAGCTTGAATAAAAACCAAGAAACTTAATACTTTTTCATTGACAAAATATTGAGCTATCCGTGAGATTAAAGTAACTACAAACATAAAGCTCAATGCGCCTATAAACAATCTTTTGTTGCTTATGCGTTTTTGAACTATCGAGTAAAGTGAAGTAAACAAATAACCCACAACGCCAGCAGCCATGTATGCTATTGGCAAATATTTGCTATCGTAATGCTGTACAAAGACCGAGTTGGCGGGTACAAACTGAAACGAAATGAAGATGTTTAAAAAAAACGAATGCAGAAACAGAAGAGTAAAAATTAATACCTCTTCTTGCTTTATATTAAAGACTTTTACAAAAAAAGACTTATTTTGCATAGCTTCTATTGATATTTTAATAGCACATTAGAATTTTTGCACTAAAAATTCGGGCTATAAATTAACATGCTCATGTACGGTTTGGCAATTCGATGCTTTTACCTTGTTTTCATCAACAAAAAACACTTCAAAATAAGTTATTTTTAGATGAATAACAGCAAAAAATAGAAAAACAAATCGCTGAAAAACAATTACTTTATTGATTAAATTTGCTAAAAAGGAACACATTACTCCTCTTAAAACCAAAGCGTAAATTTAGAAAAATAGTTTGTTATTGAAAAATGAAAATTAATATTTAATATAAAAAAAAGTAAAACACCGTAAAAAACAAACAGTAAGAAACTATAAAACTTATTTCGTTAGACGTTGTTTCATTTTTTTAAACAACATCTTAGCATCGTAGGTGCGAAATCTTTGTAGAAAATATTGATGCACCCGTATTGTGTAGAGACGCGCCGCGGCGCGTCTCTACGTGGGGCGGTGCGTCTCTACGTGGGGCGGTGCGTCTCTACGTGATGCGGCGCGTCTCTACACAATATGGGTGGGTACACAACCAATTTGTTTTCTACAAAGATGCCGCAACTACGTTGCTTATATTTTAAAAAAATAGAACGTATTATTTCTTTGAAATAAAAGGCTTGTTGTAAGTTGATTTTCAACAAGTTTATTATTGCTTGCTCTTTGTGTTTGTTTTTTTAAGCTTCTCCTTTGCTTTTTTTCTTTTTTTGCGTCTTTTGGGCATTGCATACATTTTTCAAAGAAAATACGCTACTTTACGCCTTCAATAAATGCCTTGTAACTTAATTGCTGTGCAGGATTTAGCAGCGAATTAACAAGAAAATAATTTTGAGGGTCGTAAACATAAAAATAACTGTATTGCAAAAACATAAGTCGTGTACTTTCATTTTCAATAAGCGAAGCAAGATTTTTTACTTGAGCAAAAGTTAAACAATTTCCTCTCATTATTTCTTCTGCTTTTGTTTTCCTTACTAAATCATTAGGTTCACTCCTCAACACATTTTCAAATCCAGCAAGTGCTTTTGCATCAATCGCTTGAGCACACGATGTTTTGGTACGGTAGTACGAAATATCTTCAAATTTAAGTTTATAACTTCCATTTTTCTTTTGTTTTATTGAATACAAAGAATTAGAAAAATGCTCTACTTCAATGGCATCTTTTATGGGTGCTATACTCGAATTTTCAAATTCTATTTGAATTGTGTAGTTTCTAAAATCCAGATTCTCAGCAAGAACTTCAGTTGAAAATTCCTGATTGATGGCTTTTTTATCAAATTGTACTTTAAATTTAAGACCTTCGGGACTTGTTATCTTTAAGGAAGAAAGGTTTTGTGCAAATACACCTGACGATAAAAATAGGATACTGATAATAAAAAATTTTAATTTCATGGTTTTTTGTTGTTTAAATATTTATAAAAAATAACTATATTGGGTATGATTTCTATATGTTAAAGTATTTTTTTCCACATACATTAAATAAAAGTTTAGTACAAAGATACAAAAATAAAAACAAATAAGCACGCATGCTATTTTATTTTTCAAAAAGTCTTATTTCGTTAGACGTTGTTTCATTTTTTTAAACAACATCTTAGCATCGTAGGTGCGAAATCTTTGTAGAAAATATTGATGCACCCGTATT
>JAIFNL010000165.1 GCA_020047755.1 Bacteroidota bacterium | reverse complement strand
TGGTCGTGAAGGCTTCGCCGTTCTCGGCTTTAATCCAAGCGTATAAGAGCCTGTCCCGATCTTAATTCGGGAGACTTTCACCCTCTGGAACTTAGCGGAGCGATTTCAGCGACCTTAAGTCGCTAAAAAAAAAATTGCACATACGGTTTGGCATAGTAATTAAATTTGTATTTTTGAATCTAAAAACGAGCTTACACAGTGTGCGCGCTCCTGCTTACCGGATTCCGGTACAAGCTATGCAGGGCACATACATCGCATATAGCGGTCAGTCAGGGGATTGCAAGCAAGATGCTTTTGTGAGTTTAGAACAAACTTTTGTTTTTCAAACCAGCTGTATCCCTTGCCCTGCCCGCTGCATATGCGTTTTCGTTAGGCGTTACAAGAAATAAACACAATGACAAGACAAGAAGCGGAAATAAACCTTAAACGATTATTCAAACTTGATAAATTTTATGATAATCAATGGATTGTTATAGAAAAGTTATTATTAGGTCAACGAATTTTGTTAATTGAAAAAACTGGATTTGGCAAATCGTTATGTTATCAATTTACAGCGACACAATTTGAAGGAACAACTATTATTTTTTCGCCATTAATTGCATTAATGCGTGACCAAGTCCAAAAAATGCAAGAATTAGGAATACCGGCAAATTATATTTCATCTCAACATACACAAGAAGAAAACGATAAAACAATTGATGACGCTTTAAATGGTAAAATAAAAATTATCTATATTCATCCTGCACGAATGGAAAATGTTCAATGGCTCGAAAATTCAAGAAAACTGAAAATTTCAATGGTTGTTGTTGATGAAGCTCATTGTATTTCAACTTGGGGACATGATTTTATTCCATCTTATCGCAAAATAATCAATTTAGTTAATTTATTACCTACGAGTTTTCCGGTTTTAGCAACAACGGCAACAGCTACAAAAAGAGTTGAAGAAGATATTAAAACTCAAATCGGAAAAAACATTATTTCAATTCGTGGTAATTTATTGCGACCAAATTTAAATTTATACGTTATAAAAGTAAACAACGAAGATGAAAAATTAATTTGGTTAGGGCAATACATAGAAAAATTACAAGGTTCAGGTGTCATTTATACAGGAACAAAAGTAACAACTGAAATTTACTCAAAATGGTTTGAATATTTGAAAATCAATTCAGCACATTACAATTCCGGTATAGATACGGAAACTAAAAAGTCCATAGAAAATGGTCTAATGAATAACAACTATAAATGTGTTGTTTCAACAAATGCTCTGGGAATGGGAATTGATAAACCAGATATTCGACTTATTATTCATACTCAAATGCCAGTTTCACCAATTCATTACTATCAAGAAATTGGTAGAGCTGGTAGAGACGGCAAACCATCAGTAATTATTTTATTCTATAACCCAAACGACGACCAAACTTTACCACTTTCATTTATCGAAGGCGGCAGACCTTCAACTGATAAATATCAAAAAGTCATAAATACTATTAAAAACAATCGGTTAGGTTTGCATGGTGTTATAAAAGCTACGAACCTAAAACAAACCCAAGTAAATGTAATTTTAGCAGATTTAATTGCACAAGGAATAATTGTAGAAATAAGCGAAAAAAGTAGTAAAAAATATGAATATAAATTTGGTGCACCACAACTAAATACAAAGCAATTTGAAGATTTACGAAATGCCAAAATGAACGAATTTAACGAAATGATAAAATACATTGAAACTTCAAATTGCAGAATGAAGTTTCTTTGTAATTTTCTGGGAGATATTCGCGAAAATGATTGTGGTGTTTGTGATAATGATAAGAAAAAAATAATAAAAGTCTCTTCTTCAAAGGAATGGACTGATAAATTAGAAGATTTCAGACAAACTTATTTTCCTATATTAGAAGTTGAAAACAAAACAACAAATTTAATAAATGGTGTAGCGGGTTCATATTATGGAATTTCAAATGTTGGCCAAGCATTACATCGTAGTAAATATGAAGACGGTGGAGATTTTCCAGACTGGCTTTTAAGATTGACATTGAAAGCATATTATAGACATTTTGGAAAAGAAAAATTTGATGTTATTTTATATGTTCCACCAACAACATCGGGCGATTTGGTGAAAAATTTTGCTGAAAAAATATCTAAAACTTTAAATATAAGGTTATCACATTCACTTAAAAAAAGTAGAACAACTCAACCACAAAAAATATTTCAAAGCGGAATATTAAAAATTGACAATTTAAAAGACGCTTTTTCAATAGATAATATCGACGAAATTAAAGATAAAAGCGTTTTAATAATAGATGATATTTATGATAGTGGAGCAACAATAAAGGAAATTGGAAAATTTTTATCTAAATTAGGGGCTTTAAAAATTGCACCAATAGTAATTGCAAAAACCGTAGGGGGTGATATATGAATATAAAAACTGATACAACATATTGGATTACAATAGCCCATCTGGAACGTTGGGGCCATGATAGAATTAACGATTTGATTATTAAAGTTTATCACGAACAAAAATCAAATTGGGAAACCTTTTTTGAACTGAATGAAAGTGAATGGAAAAATATTTATAAACTTCCGGACAATCAAATAAGAGATTTGTTATCGGCAAAAGTTAATTTGCCAAATAATTCATTTCTTGCAGAAGATTTGCTTTCGCAGGGTTTTGAAATTATTCCTATAAACTCACAGGAATATTCAAAAACATTAAAACTAAATCTAAAAAAATCAGCACCACCAATTTTGTATGTAAAGGGAAACAAACAAATAATGCAAGAAAATTCTATTGCAATAGTTGGTTCACGCGACGCAAACGAAACATCTTTACAATTTACAGATAATATTGCAAAACTTGCATCAAAAGAATATAAAGTTATTGTAAGTGGATTTGCGAAAGGTGTTGATAAACAAGCCTTAGATAGTTCGATAAAATATAAAGGACAAAGCATTATTGTATTACCACAGGGAATTATGACTTTTTCTTCGGGTTTTAAGAAATACTATCAAGAACTAATTGCAGGTGATGTTTTAGTTTTAAGCACTTTTCATCCAAAAGCAGTTTGGAATGTTGGTTTAGCAATGGCACGTAATCCAATTATTTACGGATTGTCAAAAGAAATATATGTTGCTCAATCGAGCGATAGTGGTGGAACTTGGGAAGGTGTTATGGACGGACTAAAAAAAGGACGCACAATTTATGTTCGCAAACCTGAAAATAATGAAAAATCTGCAAACAGTTTGCTAATTAAAAGTGGTGCAATACCAGTAGATTTTAATGGTAACAAAATTGAAACGAGTAAAACAGAAACACCAAACATTAGTGAAACTATAAATATAAAACAGCAAACATTAGAAGACCAAATTATTTTTGCTTTAAAAAATAAACCATTATCAGCAAAGCAACTTATCGATTTTCTTAATTTGCAATGGACAACTCAAAAATTATCTTCATTACTCAAAAAGATAAATTACATTGAGCCAATTGAAAAAACACGTCCACAAATATTTAGAATTCGTGATGATATATATCAAACAACGTTATTTAAATGATTGATAATAAAACGCATAATCGAGTAGATGGCTCGTAACCAGCTGCCTACCAGCACACCTCTCCCACCACCGTATCCCGATATATCGGGACAAGCTGTTCGGGGTCTTGAATACGGAGGTAAGTTACTCCCTGTGGTGGTTAGGGCTTTGCCTTTGGGCAATACATTTTAATTAAGGCTTTCGTGAAATCACTTCGTTTAGTTGCCCAGCCTCCCATTATTCGCACTTTATTAATATTATTTAAGTTGCTTGGTTTTTACCGCAGGTAAAGTCAGAAGCTTTTTATCCACAAAAAAAGTTGATCTAATAAGCAAAAAATACGAAATAGTTTGCTTATTTTCGCTAAGTTATATGCCCATTTTACGATTTAATAAAATCCGGACAGGCGTAAATCCGTTCGTGAAAGAACACGATCCTTTGAAAAAGCATAAAACGAACAAACCAGGGGACGGTTAGGCAGAACCAAGCTTTTCAAATACCTGAGCCGTATGTGGGGAACTTAGCGAAGCGATCTCATTTACACCTTTAAAAATTAAAAAATAAGTGTGAATAACTTAGCAAAGCGATCTCATTCACACCTCTAAAAATTAAAAAATAAATGTGAATAACTTCGCTTGTACGGTTCTTAGAAGGTGAAGGGGCGGTAACGCCCCGGAACTATTCGGTTGGGCAATTTTAAAAAACAGACAGGCTCAAACAGGATTAGCAATCCAAAAAGTAAATTTGGCGAATAGCAGAAGTGCCAAATAAAAGAATAAAGTATGCCGAGTATACCGAAAATCGAAAGAGTAGGTAATTTATAAATTGATAACTATAATTAAATTAAAATGAAACAATTAAAATTTCTATGTACGGGTATGTTGGCACTCTTAATTTCTTTAAATAGCTGTAAAAAAGAAGAGCTAACAATTACAAATAGTGCCAATGAGGAACTAAATAACAATACAGCAGTCTTGGATGAAATTATATTAGGAAAACAATTAGAAAACCCATATTCTTTGGAAAATATGACCAAAGCATTTAAAGCAGCCAATCCAAGTAAACTCAAGTCAATGAAATCATTAGAAGCGACTCATCTTTATGTTAGATTTGCACCTAAATCTGTTGAAGAAAAAGAACTTCTTAATCAAGATACAACTTTAAGCTTATACGAATATCCTTTAGATTATGAAATTTTACAATATGGTCAATATTATCATGACCCAACAATTCCTGAAAACCAAATAACCTACCAGTACACAGTTGTTGAAGTAGGTTATCAATTCCCAAATATTGAATATGAAATTTTATCGGAATTATATTTACCATCGGAAGAAGACGAAGAAGTTGAATTAAAATCATTACAAATAACCAATAATTTAGCCATTGACACAACTCAAACAAAAAATTTAGAACTAGGAAAAGACAAATATCGTCCTGAGGGAAATATTTTTGTACAAGACGATATCTTAAATAGAGACGTTCCTTTGCGTAATGTAAAAGTAAGAATTAGAAACTGGTTTAAAATTGATAATATCTCTACAGATGTTAATGGACATTTTCGTTCAATAGAATACAAAGGTGACGTAGAGAAGTACTTTAATCAATATAATAGGTACAGCAGATACTAAATTAGCAAATGAAGTCAAAAGTCTTAATATTGTAATTAGCAGAGATGGACGTAATACAACAACAACTCCATTACCTAATGGTTACAGGAATTTTTCTGATGATAAAGTTTGGGCATGGGCAACAGTTTTTAATGCAGTTGAAGATTATTGGACATATTGCTCCACCCAAATTATTGGAACTCCTCGCAGTGGATTAAAAATTTGGGTAAATAAAAATTCCAGAAGTGGAGCTGCCGGCGATGAAATGACAGGTGCAGCACCAATGTTTCATCGTGGTTGGGATTTCTACAAATTGAACGGTGATAATTTTTGGAAATGGATAGCAAACGTACTTTATATTCCGGTTTCGAATGTGTTGATGAATGTTTTTCATGCTTTTTTACCAGATATTGTAATTACATACGGAGCAAATAATGTTAACAGCGCCGATATAAATGAAGTTACTTTTCATGAATTATCTCATGCAAGTCATGAAAATAAAGTTGGTGAATCATATTGGTACAAATATGTAAACTATACGGTAACAAATAATGGATATGGTAATGGAACAGGGCATAATTTTGGAGTTTGTGCCCTTGGTGAAATGTGGGGTTATCATATGGGTTGGTTTTTATCTAGAGATAAATATGGTGCAAATGCACCTGTGTCTTTGAATATTGAAGAGAATTTCACACCTCTAGCCAGAGGAGGAAATCCTGGAATGCGAATTATTGATGTAGCCGGGAACCGAGCTAGTTGGATACCTGCCGGATTACTGCAAGATTTAACTGATACGAATAGTGACCAAATACAAGGTACATTTTGGGACAATGCTGATGGATATACAAATGATCAAATTTTCAATGCCTTAGATTGGGGTGTTGAAAGTCCGCAACAATTTCGGGATAGACTTTTACGTGAGAATTTAAATAGAGATCAAGTTGATGTAAACTCTTTATTTGAAGGATACTTTTTTAACTAATAACTATTAATAACACCTATGATGAAAAAAAATATTTTTCTAACTT
>JAIFNL010000267.1 GCA_020047755.1 Bacteroidota bacterium | reverse complement strand
AATTATCGGCAATATTAAACGGACTTGCGTTATCGCTAACTACTCCAACAATATTGGAAACACCAACGAGAATTACACTTTTTAAACTATGGTTTTGTCTCGAATGATAAGCATTGCGAATGGAATGTAAAAATTCGCCAAAGTATGCAGGATTGATTCCTTCTACTTCGTCGATAATTAAAACAAACTTTTGGTCTTTAATATTTGTAATAAGATTGAAAATTTTGGCTAGTTCGGTTTCATTTGAAAAGTCAATTCCCCAGTTTTTTTTCATTTCCCCAGCCAAATAAAAAATAAATGTCGGAAGAGATGCACTTTTGTAATTTTCAAAATTAATTCGAACTATTTTATATTCATTTTTTTCTAATTTGTCCGCTAATTGTCCAAAATAAGTACTTTTACCCGTTTGGCGTGGTGCCCAAATGGTAAAATATCTTTCATCTTTAACTAAATTAAAACCCTTGTCAATTAAATCAGTACGTTTAATTGTATAATGCTTTTCGGGAATATTGGGTCCCGATGTATTAAATCTTCTCATTTTGTTTGTATTAAATTTGCTACAAAATTACCATTTTGTTTAGTTTCTAGAATTTTTTGAATGTTTCCTAACACATTAATTAAGCCAAAGATAGCACAAAATTTGTCAATTTGAATACGTATGCACACTTTGTGAAGCCGAAGGCAAATAATTAACCCCAAACCAAGCAATAAGCAAAATACCAAACGAAAGTGCTAAAATCCAGAGATGTACCTTAATTTGTTTGGCATGAAAATACCGATAGTGCATATACACCAAGTACGACAAAAATGTAAGATAAGCCCATGTTTCTTTGGGATCCCAAGTCCAGTAATGCCCCCAAGCTTCTTTTGCCCAAAGTGCACCAAAAAGCAAACCCAAAGTAAGAAACCCAAAACCAATATATACCAAGTTATCTGCCAGATTCAAAGTTCGTTGCAACTCCTGCTCGTGTGTTACTTTTGTGTTGAGCGAAATATTCACATACTTTTCGGTATAATTGCTTATCGAATTGAGTATTTGCGATGGAATAGACTTAGGATAAGCCAATTGCAAACCACGCAAAGCTACCAACGACGAAGCTGCAAGCAGTGCATACGAAAAAATATACACCACCACATGTGGCACAAACCAAGGACTTTGCAAGGCGGGCATTAACGTTTTGCTATAAGCTTCGGGGTGCGCCAAATTAATGACCACAAACAAAGCCGCCATGCCAAGGGTATAAGCCAAAAACCACAAATAACGCCAGCGCATATAAATAATTATGCCTATCAAAGGCAAAAAGAAGGCATACAGCAAGCGAGTTTCGCCCAAAGTGCGCATAGGAGGACGGTCGAGTTCGCTCCAAAGTAAGTAAATAAAACTTGCCAAAACTGCAGTTCCCATAAAGGCAAACAAATTGCCCAAGGCATAGCTCGATTTGATGCGTGTTAATTGCACAAGCACACTCAAAAGCCAAAATAAAATAGCTGCATAAGCAAAGTAGGGAAAATATATCCAGTTCATTCTCTATCGAAAGCTAAAAGGTTTCTAAAATTAAGCAACAAATATAGAATATATATTTTAATTTTGAAGGATTTTGCTCTTTTTTGAAAGCAAATTTTATTATAAAAAGTAATTTGCTTTAAATTTATGAAGTACTTCTACAAAATAATCAATTTCTTTTGTGGTGGTATATTTTGAAAATGAAACACATACCAAACTTCTATCTGCTAGCTCGTGATAGATTTTGCCTTGTGTAGGCAAAATAAACACGGCAATGCCTTCCATGTCGAACCGATGCAGCCAATAATTAGAAAAAGGAAAACTTAAAACGAGTAAATTAGAAATTGAAGTTTCGTTTTCGGTAAACAACACGGATATTGTTGGCTCAAAAAATTCTATTTTTGAAATAAAATAGTGCTTTGTAGCTATTAAATGGCGAGCCGTTTGCGGTCTTTCGGTTTCCAACCGTTCAATAGCCAATTGAAACGACCTAATAGCTTGCAAGTTAGATGTTCCCATTTGCCGCTTGCCAATGGCAAATTGCTTTTCAAACAGAGAATCGCTAACGAGTGTGCTGCGCAAAAACAAACCATAAATGCCTGATTGTGCATGTATTGTGTCTGATGCAAAAATAGCAGCATCTACCGCAATTTGATTCACATTTAGATGCATTGTAGGCAAAGAATTGATGCAATTGAGCGCAAAAAAAGCTTGGTGTTTCTGACACAAACGCGCTATTTTTTTTACAGGAACAAGAAAACCCGAAAAAATAGTTACATGCGATAGAAAAACAAACGCTTTCTGACTCTGTTTTAGCACATTCGACAAACTATTCAAGTCTAAAACTCCAAATTTAGAATAATCTGCCCAGTAAATATCTATTTTGTACTTCTCCGAAAAAGAGCGCAGCATTTTCAAAAATTGCTCATCTTCGGTTTCTGAAGTAATAATTTGGTCTATTTTGAGAAATAAAACAAGTTTAAAAAGAGTTTCATAGGTTTCAAACAAACTACTCGTAAAAAGCAATTCACCAGATAATGCATTGATAGACTGAGCAATATCGGTGCGTGCATTTTCAATAGTCAACTGCCTATTTCGACCCACAAAATGCTCTGCAAACGCTGAGCCTTCGTATAACTCAGCATTGGAAGAAAAAAAATCGTCCGTTTGTTTGCTAAGCGTAAAGTGGATATTGTCGAAATTAATGTACATAAGTTGAATTGAGAATGAAGCAGCGAATAGTAAATATTGTTTTTAATTAATTGATTTATAATTATTTATTCTTTATTCAATTCCTATTATAATTTCATTACGTTGTGCAAAATTTCTCGTCAATGCCCAATCCGAAAAGCGCAAAATCGTATTTTACAGGGTCGTTTGGGTCAAATATGCTTAGGCTGTGAGTAAGTTCTTCCACTGCCAGCCAGTCGTTTTGCTTGCGAGTAAGAAGTTCGAGTTTTCTGCCACAATTCCCAGTGTGTACATCTAAGGGCATCATCAATTTAGAGCTTGGAATATTCCACAACCCAAAATCTACGCCGCGCTTATCGTTGCGCACCATCCAGCGCAAAAACATATTGATGCGCTTGGCTGCTGATTTTTTGCGCACATCAGAAAGATGTTTTTCGCTTCTTTCCAAATGCGGGGTTTGTAAAAATACGCTCCTGAAATGGTCAATTGCGTGCTGAATTTTGCCCGTTAATTCCAAACCTTCTTCAAAAATGGTTTGCAAGCCACCTTTTTGAGTATAAATCGCTTGAAGCGATTTTACGAAAAATACAGCATCTATTCCGTTGAATGTGCGATGTTTGAAACTCAAAAAACGCTCTATTTGTTCATCTTTGGCATTGCAAACAAAATCGTAAGGCGAATTGCCCATGTTTTCTACTATTTTCTGAGCATTGCGCACAATAATACTGCGTTTTCCCCAAGCAATGGAAGCACTCAAAAAACCTGCAATTTCGATGTCTTCTTTGCGAGTAAATTGATGAGGTATAGAAATGGGGTCGTTTGCAATAAATTCATGGGTATTGTACTTATCGTATTTTTCGTCCAAAAATTCTTTTATCAGTTCCATGCTTGCTGTTTTAATTTTGCCGAATAATTAAACGAAGAGCTGTGTCTTTTGTAATGTAAGCCCAAGCCCAATTTATAAAGATAATGAGCTTATTACGCACGCTCAAAATAAGCATTAAATGCAAAAACATCCAAACTACCCAAGCAAAAAAGCCTTTGAACGAGATAAATGGCAAATCAACAACCGCTTTGTTGCGACTCAAGGTTGCCATTGAGCCAAGGTCTTTGTATTCGTAAGGATTGGTGGGTTTTCCGTTTGCTATTTTTTTAAAATTTCGAGCTAAATTTTTTGCCTGATTAATTGCCACATTGGCTACTTGTGGGTGTCCTTTGGGGTATTTGGGTGTTTCCATAAAAGCCAAATCGCCAATGGCAAATATATTTTCGCTTCCCAAAAGCTGATTGATTCTATTGACTTTTAACCTACTGCCAAAAGTTATGTTTTCTTTGGCAATTCCATCTAAGGTGTTGGCTATTACACCTGCAGCCCAAATTACGGTTTTTGTTTTGAGCGTATTTCCATTGGTAAAAAGAAGCGTTTCGCCGTCGTAATTTTTTACTATGGTTTCTGTTAATACCTCAACACCTATTTTTTGCAGATAATTACGCGATGCTTTTTTGGCTACATCGCTCATATTGTTGAGTGTATTTGGGCTTCCTTCTACTAAAATAATGCGCAGTTTTGAAAAATCGATTCGGTGGTAGTCGCGCGGTAAAACATTTTTCTTAATCTCCGAAAACGCACCGGCTAATTCAACTCCGGTAGGACCTCCACCTACTACTACAATATTGAGCAAGCTTTCTTTTTCTTGCTCACTAGCCGTAATAATTTTCTCAAAGGTCAATAAAATATGGTTGCGTATAGTAATTGCTTCGTACGTAGATTTGAGAGTAAAAACATTTTCACCCAACTCCGAATTTCCAAAGAAATTGGTTTTGCAACCCATTGCTAAAACCAAATAATCGTAATCTAACTCGCCTATAGTAGTGTTTATCTTGTTGTTAGCCGAATCGACACTTAAAACTTCAGTAAGCCTTATTTTTACATTTTTTTTGTTTCTAAAAATGTGCCGCAGCGGGAACGAAATGCTCGAAGGTTCTATTTGCGAAGTAGCAACTTGATAAAACAAAGGCTGAAATTGATGATGATTGAGTTTATCGATAATCCAAATATCAAATAAATTGTCATCTAATTCGCGTGCTAATTGTATGCCAGCAAAACCACCGCCTACAATAATTACTTTTTTCGTTTTTGGGTTCATGCAAAAGTTTATATACTTGTTTTTTTCAATAATCCAATTTTTCTAAGCTCGTTTATTAATTTAAAAAAAATCAGAGTATTCTAAATTTTGTCGCAAAACTAGACTTTTTTTTAGTGCGAGCAAATTTAAAATTCATAAATTACTATAAAAAAATACTTTTTCATCTGAATTTAGGTAGTCGAATGGATTGACTTTAATTTGAGATTGTAACTAGTTCATAATGTTCTATTTAGTATCTAACAAAAAAGCAAACTAAAGCATGATGCAAAATAATAAAAGCTTAATATTTAACTTGTCTGTACTTATCGTTCGAATCAGTCAAAATATTAACATAGCTAGTATAGCGAATTTCGGATATATCGCCTTGTTTTACAGCATCTTTCACAGC
>JAIFNL010000289.1 GCA_020047755.1 Bacteroidota bacterium | reverse complement strand
TCAGGAACTTATTCATTGAACATGAAAGAGTTTAACATTTCCGACAAAGCTTATTTGCGTGATTTGCAAACCCAAGCTTGGTTTTCTCTAAACGAAAGCACACGTTATGAGTTTACACACAACGCCAGCAACGCCAAGCTACGTTTTGAATTGGTTTTGAATCCCAAAACAACTGGTTTTGAAAGTGTAGAAACTTCGATAGCACAAATTTATGCTAACAAAGACGTTATCTATGTAAACTTAGCCCAAGCTCAAAACACAACCATTTCTGTATTTGATTTGAGTGGACGCAAACTACATGAAGTAAAAACCACACAAGCCAACAATAAGCTATCAGGCTTCGAACAAGGTATTTACATAATAAAAACAGAAAACACCAAAGGCACACAAACAGCCAAAGTGTTTGTAAAATAGCAAGTTGTAATTGATACGATGACTTTAAGTCATCGTATCAATAATTGTTTAACAATTTAACCATTCAACAATATAACAAGATATGAAAAAACTTTTTTTAATGTTAGCTTTTATAATAGCCGTAGGAATTACGAATATGTATGCACCGCCCATTATTCCTCCAGGCGATACAGGCGGCGGCGCACCCATTGGTGGACCTACTGGCGTGCCCATCGATGGCGGTTTGGGCTTTCTTGCTGCCGCAGGCATAGCGTATGCAGGCAAAAAGCTCTTTGGTAAAAAAGAAGAAGATAAAACAATGGATAATCAATAGTGAATTAAAGCCTTTTGCTTCATAAAAGTAAAAGGCTTTTTTTATTTTAGTTCTTTTATCTATTTTTGCAAAAAACAAACACCATGAAGCGGTTAATGCCTTACGGCTCGGCAAATTGCAGTTTGTTTCAGCGGAGAAGCTGAAATTCGGGTGAAAATTTTGTAAAAAAAGGAAAATGGAGAATACTCAAAAATTCAAAATATTGGTTGTAGATGATGAACCCGAAAACATTAAAACTATATTTTCTCTTTTAAATTGCGAAATTTATCGGGTATTTATTGCTTACAATGGAAAAGTTGCCATAGAGCAGGCGCAAAAACATTTGCCCGATGCCATCATTATGGATTGGGAAATGCCTGTAATGAACGGAATGCAAGCCATTGGGATAATACGAAATACCGAAGAAATTAAAAATACGCCCATAATTGTGGCTACCGGAAAAATGACAAGTGTTGAAAATCTGCGAATTGCACTCGAAACCGGCGCAAATGATTATATCCGAAAACCTTTTGACCCCATTGAAATAGAAGCGCGCATAAAATCGATGATACGACTTAGAGAGGTACAAGAAAAAACTTTGTTGCTCGAAAAAGAAATCATGGAGCACAAATTCAATGCGATGAAGCGCGAAATGGACATCAATTTACAAGCTTTTGCGGCATCGAAAATGCGACTGATTTATTTGTCGAAAAAAAATGAAGAACTGATAAAAGATTTAGAAAATTTCCATGCTTTTATAAGCGAACAAAACCGAACTTCGATTTCAAATATGATTTCGGAATTAAAAACGAACATAAATAGTTACAATTGGAAAGAATTTGAATATCATTTTGAAAAAGTTCACCCCAATTTTTTTGCCAATTTGAAAAAATATTCACCCGAAATATCTGCTAATGAATTGGAATTGTGCGTGTTTATAAAACTAAATATGACCAACAAAGAGATAACTTCCGTTACATTCAAAAGTAGCGAGGCTTTAAAAAAAGCCAAACAAAGGTTGAAAAGTAAATTGGGTTTAAATACGGAAGAAGATTTGTTCAATTTTATCAGCAATATCGAATAAAATGAAAAATATTGATTTGTGGACGTCGGTTACAATTGTGGCGATTTCAATTTTATTTACAACGATTATCAGTAAAATAATTCCCGAAAAACAGTTCGATTCGTATCAATTGGAATTGGATTCGGTGTGGCAAAAACAAGCCAACGAGCAAGAATATTGGATTGACATAAAGGCAGACCAAATACCCGAAAAAATAGTGCATCACCACATCAATATTTCAGGGCATTCGATTGAATATGTTCAGGAAGGGAAACTCCGACAAATTTATATTTTCAAAAATAGCGAAACATTTATTGGCAGCACTTTGGTTTTTGCCGATATTGACCAAAATTTGACGAAAGAATTGCTTTTTGTTTCGGTTAGAAAAGATACGGCTTTTCTGAACATTTTGTCTTATGACCTGAAAGAGAAGCTATTAATGCCAATCGAAAAAATAGCCATTGATGCCATAAAACGCTACAAAGAAAAAGTTGATGTGGTCAATAATTTTATAATAAATTCCGATTCTGCCATTTTTCTCGACCTGCAAAGTGGTTATATGTTGCAACCCCGAAATATTTACAAATACAATTTAAAACAAAAAAAACTCACCAAAAACAGATTAAACAGCTTTGTTTCGCCCAAAGCAGAGTTTCTGAATTATCGAGGGCAAAATTTTTTATTGGCAACTTATGTGAAAGCAACCGGAAATACAATTTCGCACAAAGAAGCCGACCAACTGCGCAAATCGACCCACAAAGACACGATAGCAATTTACCAAGAATTGAAAAATTTAGAATATTCGTATGGCGATTTTTCGTCGTATCTATTGCTTTACAACGACAGCCTTGGTTTTGCGTTTGAGCCTATCGAGTTTTTTGGTTGGACGAACTTTACAAAAGCCATTGTTTGCCACATCGACAGCGTTCCGCATATTGTAGCTTTTACCAATGCGCAAATGAACGAACCCGACAATAACAAATCTAAGTTGCTTACAGTCTGCGATTTGCAGGGGAAAATAATCAAACAAACGCCACTTCAACACAATTATTCCGATATTTTTGCGGGCAACGACAAACTTATTTTTTATGCCGATAAGGTTCTTTATGTTCAGAATAAAAAACTCGAAACCTTGCTCGAAATTGACGAAATTACACACGCGCAAGGTTTTATTGATGTAAATTTGGATAAAATTCCGGAGTTTGTGGCGTTTCAAAACAATTGCCTGATACTTTTTTCGGAAGAGTTCGAAATCAAAGCATCGTTTAAAATAGCACATGAATTTGCGCCTTACCCCGACGAAAACGGCATCGAAGTGCTAAAAATAAACCACAAAAACAGTTTTATTTACAGCAGCCGTTTGTTTTATTACCAATTTAGTTTTCACAAAAATACCTATTCAATTCTAAAATATCCGTTTTATTTTGTGCTGTTTTTGGCTTGGAGCAGTTTGTTGTATTTCATGCTAAAAATGAATAGAAAACGCTTGGAAAAAGAAAAATTGCAACTCGAAGAGATTGTAAACCAACGCACGGTAGAACTTCAATCGAAAAACTTGGCTTTGGCTTCGCAAAAAGAAGAAATACAAAACCAAGCCGAAAAAATAAGCCAACAATACCTGAACCTCGCAGAGTTGAATCAATTCAAAGAATTATACACACAAACCTTGGTGCACGATTTGAAAAACCCACTGAGTCAGATACTTTCAGCCACAAATAGTCCGTGCGTGCAACTTGCTGCGTCTAAAATGCTTAGGCTTATTTTGAACCTTTTAGATGTAGAAAAGTATGAAAAAACCAATTTCAACATCGAAAAAGAACAACAATCGCTTCGCGCTGTGCTTGAAGAAGTGCAAACGGGACAACAATCGCTATTGAATGAAAAAAATTTAAGCCTAAAATTTCATTTCAACGACTTTGAGGTGCTTGCCGATAAACAAATCATTGTTAGGATATTCGATAACCTGTTTTCCAATGCAATTCAGCACTCGCAACAAAACCAAGCAATTGAGATTTTTGCAGAAAAAACCGCACAAGGCACAATTAAAATAGGCATCAAAAATTACGGAAGTACGATAAAAGAAGAAGATTTGCCACATATTTTCGAAAAATTCACCTATTTTAGAAAAAAAACAAACAGCAATCACTATTCAACCGGACTTGGACTTACGTTTTGCAAAATGGCAATAGAAGCCCACGGGCACAGCATACAAGCTGAAAACCAAGCCGATGGCGTACTTTTTCAATTTACGCTCGATGGGGAAAAAACGGTTGCCGATTTTAATTTTTTAGAAGAAAAATCCCACCAAATTAACTTAACACACAACGAGTTAGCACTACTTCAGCCCTTTCTCGACCAATTGAAACAGTTTGACGTGTTTGAAGTAACGGATATTCTCGAAATTTTGACCCGAATACCCGAAGAATCGGAAAACATTGCAGCCTTCAAACGTAATTTGGAAACCATCACATTTAGTATGAATGTGGAATATTACAACGCAATAGTCAAAAAATAAAAATTCCCACAAAACCCAAGCGGCTAAAATAAAACACAGCCGCTTGGCTATTTTCTTCCTTTGGTTTGTTCTTGTTTACCTTTTGTTTACCTTTTGTTCGTATTTTAAGAAAAATGTCCCCCATTTGTCCCTACCTGATATTTTATTATTGAAAGATTAAACTCGAACTTTGCATCAAATATTTTTTTATTTAATTTAAAATTTAAACGTATGAAAAAGTTATTACTAAAAAAATGGATGCTTTTAGTAGCAATCCTAATGTCATCTACATTTATGTATGGTTTCAGTGTCTTAACTGGATCTGGAACCCAGGCAGTTCCTTATCAGATTACCAGTTTAGCCGATCTGCAAACCCTATCCAAAAATAGCAGCTACTGGGCAGCCGGCAAGTATTTTATCCAAACTGCCGATATTGATGCTACGGCAACCAATACTTGGAATAGTGGTGCAGGCTTTTCGCCTATTGGAAATGGTACAACTATATTTGAGGGTAATTACAATGGACAAAATCATACTATTAATGGTTTGTTCATTAATAGACCTTCTTCTAGTGATGTAGGATTATTTGGATATTCGAACTCCCCTATTAGTAATTTGAAATTAACAAATTGCAATGTAACTGGACAATCGAATGTAGGTACTATTTTAGGATCTGGCTCTGGTACAATTTCTAATGCCCATTCTTCCGGCTCTGTTACTGGCACAAATGTTAATAGTTTTAATATTGGTGGTTTGATAGGTTATTACGGTAATAGTGTCATTTCAAATTGCAGTAGTTCTTGCACTGTAACGGGAGGAACTGAGCGTATTGGGGGACTTATTGGCTACTTGTATACAACTATTAATAACTGCTTTTCTACAGGCGCAGTAATAGCTACTTCAGCAGATTGTGTTGGTGGTTTATTCGGGCAAACTGGCATGGCAACAGTTAATAATTGTTACACTAAAAGTAATGTTACTGGTAATA
>JAIFNL010000155.1 GCA_020047755.1 Bacteroidota bacterium | reverse complement strand
ACAAATATGTATCTGGGCTTTAGCCCAAACGTTTAGAGTAAGGGCTAAAGCCCAAATTTGCTACTGTTTTTTTACACCGCCCTAAAGGACGCTGCTAGTTAATTTGAGTTTATAAACAAACCTAAATAGTATAAATTAATTTCAACCAGTTACAAAGTTTCTAACAACCTGATTTTAAAATCACTAACAACAGCCTGTGCAAGTGTTGTGCATATCAAAAAAGCACAAAAAATTGCGTTGTGCAGTTTTTGTGCATTCTTATTTTAGCAATGTAGAAGTTTTGTAGCAGCCTTTTTTTCTTCTTTTCATTTCAAACAAACTAACATTGCACAAAAAAAAGAAAGTATGTTATGAGTGAAATTTTGCCTTACGAAAACGATTTTGTCGATGAAAATAGCTCACAAGAAATAGATGATTTTGAAAAGAAAATTTCAGAAAATCTCTATAAACTCAACGTGATGCGAAAAACATTGTATAAAATGCTCAACGATTTGAACAACAACAACGTTCCTATTGTTATGCCCAATAATGAAAAAAAATAGGGGAAATATCTTTCGTAAGGTTTTCTGTAATTTTTAATCATACATTATTCAAAAAACTTTTTTATTTAATTTGTTTAACACAAAAAATAGCAACATGAGAATTCTTAACTACATTGTTTTCGTTTTGCTGCTCGGATTTGGTTTGCAGAGCACGGCTCAAAACTCAAAAGCCTACAACGATGGGCAATTGAGCATCAAACTAAACGAACAAGCAGCAAAAGTGCTTTCTGAAAAAAGCATTACAAAAACAAAAGCCGGAATTATAAAAACCGGAATTAGTTCGTTCGATAAATTGAACGAAAAGTTGGAAGTAGTGCAATTTGAGCGCATGTTTCCTTATTCCCCTCAATACGAGGCTCGTCATCGCAAGCACGGTTTGCATTTGTGGTACACTATTTCTTTTAAAAGCAAAGCCGATGTTAGAGAAGCGCTTGTTTTTTTTGAAGGTTTAGGCGAAGTACAATTAGCCGAACCAGTTTACAAAACGCAGCTTATCCCTTTTCAAACAAAACCTTTTGAAGGAAATCTCAAAAAAACAGACGAATTACCTTTCAACGACCCTTACTTACCAAGTCAATGGCATTACAACAATACCGGCGAAACCGGAGGAACTGCCGGAGCTGACATTAATTTGTTCAAAGCTTGGAAATTACAAACAGGAAAATCGAACATCATCGTATCTATTCACGACGAAGGTGTGGACTACAAACACGAAGACTTAGCTGCCAACATGTGGAAAAACCAAGCCGAGTTAAACGGTTTAGCGGGCGTGGACGATGACTACAACGGATACATCGACGACGTTTACGGTTTCAACTTCCGTAATATGACTGGCGAAATAAAACCCGAAAACCACGGCTCGCACGTAGCCGGAACTATTGCTGCTGTAAACAACAACGGCAAAGGAGTTTCGGGCGTAGCAGGAGGCGATGGCACAGGCAACGGCGCAAGAGTGATGACTTGTCAAATTCTCGAAAATGCCAACAATGCTCGTTCGTACATTTATGCTGCTGATAATGGCGCAGTTATATCACAAAACAGTTGGGGTTATACTTCTCCTGGCGTTTACGAACAATCGGTGCTCGATGCAATTGATTATTTTATCGAAGAAGCTGGAAATTACCCTGGAAGCCCTATGCAAGGTGGTGTTGTTATTTTTGCTGCCGGAAATAGCGAGTGGGACGCTGATTTTTACCCTGGATATTACGAAAAATGCGTGGCTGTTTCGGCAACCGGAGCTAATAATAAAATAGCTTATTACTCTAACTATGGTACTTGGGTTGATATTTCAGCTCCTGGTGGGGATTTCAATTTGGGTGCTAAAAATGGTGTTTTGAGTACCGTAGCCGGAAACAAATACGAATACATGCAAGGAACTTCAATGGCTTGCCCTCACATTTCGGGTGTTGCTGCTTTGATTGCTTCCCAATTTGGTGGCGATGGTTTTACCAACGACCGACTTTTGGCGCACTTACTTACTAGCACCAAAGATATTTACGATGTAAATCCTAATTATATTGGCAAAATGGGATCGGGGCTTTCCGATGCTTTCTTTGCTTTGCAACCCAACAACGGCATTGCGCCCAACAAAATTTCGACCATCGAAATTGTAGGTGCTGCACAAGATTTCATTAGCTTTAAGTTTCAGGCTCCTGCCGACCAAGACGACGCAAATCCGGTTTCGTACATTGTGTATTACAACACTGTCGAAATAACCGACGACAATTTGGCGGCTGCCGACCGAATCACCATCAAATCGAAAGCGCTTGCTGGCGAATGGATTGAAAGCGAATTGAAAAACCTTATTCCGCTAACCAATTATTACATAGCTATTAAAGCCTTCGACCGTTGGGGAAATGCTTCTCTACTTTCTAACAATGCGCAATCGGCTACCAATGCCGGTCCGGTGGCTTCGTTGGAAGATGCTTTTTCTGTTATCGACATCAATGCGGCTGTTTCTACTTCTGCTAACGAAAGCTTCACGCTTTACAACAAAGGCGAAGGTATTTTGCGTTGGACTGCTTTGGCTCGCCATGCAAGTCATTCATTTACTTACGGAAAAAGTGCACTTGCCGACTTTACTACTACTACCATTTCGTCTTCGTATGTTCCTAAAATTGGAAAATTGGAAGCCAAAGCCAAAATACAATCAACAACCAAAGGCTTAGTTGATAATTTATACCTTACCAAAGAATATTACGACACTTGGAGTGGTGTGTATGTAATTGGCGATACCGATTTAAACTTGCCTAACTCTTCGGCTACTCGATTTAATGTTACCGAAGAAGATGGCTATGCAGGTGATAAAGTTGAAAATCAAAATTTAGTATATGAACAAAAACTTACGGGTGATGATTTTTGGACTACCGATGCAAACGTTTTTACTTTCAAACTAAAAGAGCAAATTTATTTTGAGCAAGGTGCTACTTTCTGGGTTGTTTTTCATGTACCTGCCGGAAACTTGTATCCCCTTGGCGTAGGCTTTGCCAGCGAACCTGCTTTTGAAGCCAACGGTTTGATGAGTTTTGACTTAGGTAAAACTTGGAAAACCATGAAAGAAGCCATTGGCGAAAGCGGTTTCATTTGGACAACTACTGCCATAAGCCAAAATAGTGCAATCAATCAATACATTACTTTAAATCCAACAAGTGGCGAAATAACTGCCAATAAAACTGAAAACATCGACTTTTCGGTTGATGCTTCTCAATTGGTAAACGGAACTTACAACGCAGCTATCGTTGTAACTACCAACGACCACGAAAATAAATTTGTAAAATTGCCTGTAACTATCAATGTAGAAAACCAAAAACCAATTCTTTCTACCGAAGAGATTTACAACTTGGGCAACGTATTTTTGGGAACTTACAAAGATTACGAAATTACGATTAAAAACATAGGTTACGGTAACTTTTCGGTTGATTGGGGACAAGATTTGATGTCGTTCAATAATCCTGAGTTTCAAGTAATGGGCGATCCTTCTACCAATATTGCTGCTTTGGAAGAAGCAAAATTCAAAATCAGATACACTCCTTCGCAACTTGGCAACAGCAACGCAATAGTTACTATGCAAGACAAACGCGGCAATGAATACAAATTCAACTTATTTGTGGCTGCCATTGCGCCTGCTAAAATTGAATTGAATCCTACTTCGGCTGAATTTAACAACGTAGCCATTGGCGATGTGTTGAATGGAAGTATTGCTATTTCAAATACAGGTAGTTATCCTTTGAAATATTACATTCCTATGTTTGCCGATGGTTCTAATATTGCGCAAGCAGGTAGTCAAATTCACAAGTTTGGTTATGCCAAAGTAGTTCAAAACGGACAAACAGACCCAAATACAGGCGATGTTATTCCCGCAGCCAATTTTGTTTGGAACGACATAGCCCAGCATGGTGTTGATGTAACTTCTAAATTTTTCTCTTCAAAACGCGAAGATTTCCATTTCTTGGTAGATTTAGGTTTTGAATTTCCATTCTTTGGCGAAAAACATTCCGACATTTATTTAACTTCTCGTGGTGTTTTGACTTTCGATACCAACAGCAGTTATAACAATACTCCTTTACGCTACTTACACGAAGACAGCCCTAATGGAATGATTTCTGCTTGGGGAAATAATTATGATGTGATTAATGGTGGTAAAATTTATTACGACAGACAACCTGGCAAATTCATTGTTCAATACGATGTTTTAGGCGAAGTAATTGACTACAACACTTGGACTTTCACAAAAGTGCCTGTTCAATTTCAAATGGTATTGGAAGACAATGGTAACATTACTTACTATTACAACAAGCTGAACAATACTGCCGACGGATACCAACTTTTGGCTATCGAAAACAAAACCCATACCGATGGTTTGTTAGTTACAAATTACGAAAACCCAATTAATCCCGACGACCAAAACGAATTTTTGCGCGATGGTGCTTTTATTCAATTCATCAACCCGGGTTTAGGCATTATAACTTCTATTTCAAAACCTTTCGGTACTGTACAAGTAGGCGAAACATTGAATGTGGACTATACCATTGAAACCGACAGACTTTACGAAGGCGAATTTACCGAACTTTTGAGCATTGTAAGCACCGACCCAGTAAGCAACCCTGTGTATTACAACATCAATTTGGATATTACTTCCGGCGGTGCTTCTGAAGTAGAACTAAGCGAAACCGAATTAGATTTCGGACAACTATTCCAAACTGCAAATATTACAAAAGAACTTGTAATTTCAAACGTAGGCTCAAAAACCGTTACGTTGAACTCTATTGTTGCTCAAAATGGTTTGTTTACTACCAATGCTGAGCTTCCTTTAACTTTGCAAGGCGGACAAAAGCTTTACGTAAAAGTAAAAATCAAAACCGACAATCTAGCTGCAACTATTTCTGATGTATTGAATATTACCACCGATGAGGCTACTAATAATGTGTATTCGGTAACGTTGAAAGGTTCTGTGGTTGATGCTCCGGCTATCGAAACTGCTGTAATTATCGACCCTACTCAAACGCTTGTTTCTTCCGAAACTGCTATTTCTACTGCACAAGTATCGGTTAAAAATACAGGTGCTGCCAATTTGGTTTACAACATGGAATTTTCGGAATGGTTATATCCAACCGAATCACTAGAAGGTACTGAAATAGATTATGCTTGGAGAATAAACAAAAACTCTAACAATCAGCCTTCTTACAACTGGATAGACATTACCGAAACCGGAACGAAAGAAAATGATTTTTCTGTATGGCTCGAAACGAATTTAGAAATTAATTTGCCTTTTGCTTTTAATTATTATGGGGTAGATTATTCTAAAATTTATGTTTGGGACAATGGTTTGGCTTCTTTTGACAACAATCAAGAATTTCAAACTTGGACTCCCGAAGATTTATTAACTGATGGCAATAAATCGGTGCTTGCCCCAATTTGGGTGCCTGGCGGTTGGGGACAAGAATACCCTGGCGATGAGCGTCCTGCGGTTTTCTATCAAGAATTTAACGACTTCTTTGTGATTACTTGGAACAGAATTGGAAATGTTTTCGGTATGGGAACTCCTATCGACTTTCAAATAATTCTTTTCAAAAACGGCAACATCAAATTCCAATATCATTTGGAAAATGATTTTGTTACACACACCGGAATTATAGGTATTACTGACCCTACCGGAACTAAATTCATCGAAGTTAGCAACAGACAACGTGTGGTAGTAGATGGTTCGGCTATTTTGTTTACTCCAAAAGTAAATCAAACCTTAGCTCCTAGCGAAACTAAAACGTTCGACCTTATCGTTGATGCTCGTTACATGAATGCTGGTGTTTTCAACAACGACATTCTAATCAAAAACAACACTCCGCTTACATCGGAAGCTTCTATTCCGGCTACGCTTACCGTTACCGGTGCGCCTATTGCCAAAATGACTGAGGCGATTGAGTTTGGCGAAGTGATGCCTTACGATACTACCGAGTGGGGTTCGCCAAAAGCAAAAGACTACATCAAAGAGTTGGTTATCAAAAACGAAGGTACCGACAAACTGGAGCTTTATACTTTTGTGTTAGAAACCGACGATTTTACAAGTTGCTTTGTAGAAACGGAAGTGAGTAGTCCGTTTGGAAATTACTGGGACAATGTTTCTAATATTTGGGAACCAATAGTACTGAATCCAAAAGCAACTAAAAAATTCCGTGTGCGCTTTGTGCCTTCGGTAGCTTTGGCTGGCGAATATGCCAACAAATTTACCGTTACTACCAACGATGCCAACAATGCTGAGGTTGTTACCAACATCACAGCCACCATTGTAGCTCCGCCAAGCATGGAAATAGATGCAGATTTGTTGAAAGTTGCTGCCAATACAAAAGCACATACCGAAACTAAAAGCTTCACTATTAGCAATGCAAACGGTCTTTCGGTGTTGAAATACAACATGAATGTATTGTTTGAAAGAGTAAACGATAGCAAAACAACTGCAAGTACTTTCTCTTCTACGGCTAACATTTTGGCTAAACACAACATTGTATTAACTCAAACTAATTCGAGCACCAAAGAAGAAACCTACAACAGAGTTTTGGAATACGAAACAGCTACAACTCCCGAAAGCTCTTTGGGCTTTGGTCTTACTGCATCGTTTGTTGCTGCTACTAAATTTGTTGCACCTGCTACCGGATTCAATTTGAGCCATTTCAAAACATGGTACAGACCTGGCGATTGGGCAAATTCGGTTATCAATTATCAAATTGTAACAGGAACTCTCGAAAACGGCAAAGTAGTTGCTAGCGGAAGCTTGCAGCACGATGTTCCGGGTGGCGATGGTTTGGGTTTGTATTTAACATTCCAACTTACCGAACCTGTATTGTTATTCCCTAACGAAACCTTCTTTGTAGTAGTTACTTATCCTTTGGGTGCTGACTATCCACAAGGTGTGGTGAAGCTTAAAAAACCACTACCTTCTGTATTCTATTATCCATCGGAAGGAAATTGGTACGACTTAGCTGAAACCGAAGGCTTTGAAGACATGGCTTGGATGATGAAAGCGATGGAAAAAGAAGTGAAAACCGGTTTCTGGGCTGAGCTTGATGCCGAAATGCAAGGCGAAATTGCAGCTTCCGAAACAAAAACAATCGACGTTGATTTCACAGCTCTTTTTGCAGCGCACGGACTTCAATCAGCTAAAGTTTATTTCAATTCTAACGACCCTATCAACCGCAAAGATTCATTAAGCTTAGAACTTTATTTGAACCAAGGTCCTTTGTTCTCTGAATATCCCCAAAATATTTTGGTGGTAAAAGAAAATGAAACGCTAACGTTCACGTTCAAAGCTTCTGACTTGGAAAGCGATACCTACAATGTGGTGCTAGACGGAACTTACACGGGTGTTAGTTTAGTAAAAGGTGAAAAGAATTACACCGTTACTTTTACTCCCGATTACAATTCGGAACGTACCAAAACCATTGCCTTCAAAGCAACAGATAGCTACGGATACGAAAATAAATTGGCAGTAAATGTTTCGATTATCGACGTAAACCGCCAACCGATTGTAACACAAGTTACTGACAAAGGCTACAAATCGGGAACTATTTTCGACAAAATAGCTGCATCTTCTATTTTTAGCGACCCTGACGGCGACAAATTGACTTACAACTTTACTGTGGCTGATTTGAACGTAGTTGAAATGGGACTTATTGGTACTGACTTTGTTATTATGCCAAAAGCCGATGGTGCTTCGCTAATTACAATAGAGGCTACCGATGGCGTTACCAAAAGCGTTTCTACTAATTTTAGAGTGTATGTAAATGCAACAGGTGCATTGGCTATTGATGAGGCTAAAGACTTATTGAAATTCTCAGTATATCCTAACCCTATGAAAACCAATGCCGAAATAAGCTACTCATTAACAGAAAACTCATTGGTTAAACTCGAAATTACCGACATCATGGGCAAAACCATTGAGGTAATCCGAAGTGCAATGGCAAGTGGAATTTACTTAGTAAAACTTACCGTAAATAACAATTTACAAGTTTTGCACAAATTAATAGTTGAGTAATTTCATTGCTATTTGCCTTGTATTGGGCTGCCTGCGGGCAGCCCTTTTTTTTGCAAAAAACTCTGTGCTGGCTCTGCGACTAACTTTGCACTGATTTTGCAAGAAAAAAATGCATAAAATACAACCACAATTCAAGGTTATTTCCTACATTTGCACCAAACTATGCCGATACGATGACTTAGTCATCGTATATTTTCTTTCTAACACTTATACAACAATAAGCAAATAAATTACTTGCCATGAAAACTATTTTTGAAAATAAGTATTTAAGTTTCGGTATCGACATCGAAAATGCAATATTTCTCTACGCGTGGAAATCGACTAGCGAAGAAATGGCATTAGACGAACTTTTTATTGAAGCCCAAAGAATATTAGAAGCAGTACTTCAAAACAAGGTGCGCTGTATTATTAGTCAAGATACGGATTTCAAATTTTTACTTGTACCAGAAATTCAATCCGAAATGAACAAAAAAATACTATCGGTGTTAAACAATTCATCGGTTAAAAAATTTGCTCATATCCAAAGCACCCAAATAATATCGCAACTAGGCGTAGAGCAGTTTTTCGACGAGAATATAAATAAAACCTACGAAGACAAATATTTCGACAATTTAACCGACGCGCTAAGTTGGTGTAAATAACGCGTGAACCAAATTTAATTAGATATTTTGCTACATACCTAAAAATAAGCAAGTAACAACGGTTTGGCTCAAAAACAAAATAGAATAAGTCATTAAATTAAAAGATGCTGTAATTTCTCAACAGCATCTTTTTAACAAAAGGAAACAACTAAAAATCAAACAAATCGGACAAAAAGCTTTTCTTTTTTTTGTTTTTGTAGAAATCGTCATTGTTTTGATAGTTTTTTTTATGATGGTCATCGTCATCATAATCATCGTCGTGTTTATAACTTTTATTTTGAGAAGCCATTGAAAATTCACGTTCTATGATTTTTTCAAGTTCACCTCTATCAAGCCAAATTCCACGACAGCTCGAACAGTAATCAATTTCAACACCATGTTTATCTGACATCAAAAGCGTTGTATTACATTTTGGACAATTCATAATTTGTTGAATTAAATGGTTACTAATTTATTTATTTATTTTTTTATTGATTTCTTTTTCTGTTTTATTCATAAGAGTATCAAGTTCTTGGGCTGGTTTGTCCAATTCTTTCTTAATTAAGCTATCTGCTTTTTCTATTTGATTATCTATTGTTTCATTTACTTTGTCTTCTACTTTTTCTTGAATAGTATCACACGAAAATAGTGTAAATGATAGTACAATTCCTGCAAAAATTACTGACTTTTTCATTTTATTCATTGTTTTGATTAATACTAAGTGAATTGTTGTCTTTCTCCTTTTCTTTTACAAGCAAAGAGAGTATAACAGAAAGCATTAAAATGCCAAGAATTACTGCCAACGACCAAAGAACCGGAAATTTATAAAATCCTGAAATACACATTTTGGTACCAACAAAAATTAATATTGCAGCGAGTCCGTATTTCAAAAAACGGAAATATTTCACAACTCCTGCTAACGCAAAATACAATGCTCTCAAACCAAGAATTGCAAAAACATTTGAAGTATAAACGATAAATGTATCGTCGGAAATGGCTAATACTGCCGGAATACTATCAACCGCAAAAATTAAGTCGGTAAACTCTATAAGAATCAAGGCTATAAACAAAGGAGTTGCATATGTTTTTGCATTTAATTTTACAAAAAATTTATCACCATGAAAATCGTTGGTTACAGGCATAAATTTTTTAAAAAGTTTAACTAACGGATTTTTATCGGGGTCAATTTTTTTATCCTTTTCAAAAGGTATTTTTATTCCTGTATAAATTAAAAATGCTCCAAAAATATAAATTATCCAATGGAAATTATGAATTAATTGTATTCCTGCAAAAATAAATATAATACGCATAATTAAAGCACCTAAAATACCCCAAAACAGTATTTTATGTTGATACTCGGCTTTTATATGAAAAAAACTGAATATCATTATAAACACAAATAAATTATCTACGCTCAATGATTTTTCAATTACATAAGCAGTAAGAAACTCCAATGCCTTTTCTTCTCCAAACCAAAGATATACCCCGTAATTAAAAATTAGAGCCAAAGTAATCCACACGACACTCCAAATTACAGCTTCTTTTATTTTTACTTCATGCGATTTTTTGTGAAAGACAAACAAATCTAAAAACAACATGATTAGTACAAATGCACTAAATCCAACCCAAAGATATATTTCTGAATTCATTTTTTATAATTTTAATAATGGAAAATTGATTGCTATCTAAAAGAACAATACTATATTACTTTATAATAGTTCGTTAAACTTTGCCAAAGTTGCAGTTTGTAAATTGCTAAATAGTTAATTATCTGCACAATAATCAGAATAAGCAAACTTTGGCAAAGTTCTGTTATTTAATTCATTAGAAAAAAATTAACGAAGTATTGGGAACTATAACTATAAATTAATTTCAATCTTTTACTTATAAGTAAATATTAGTTGCAAACTACAATTGAAAAAAAATTAAATAAGCGAAGGAGGAGCTCTTAATGAATTAGGGTGTAAATAGAAGGTTTCAAAAACAAATCGGATAAAAGGATTTGTTTTTTTTACAGTTAATTCACTATTAAATATTTGGCTAAATTGAAAAATAGAAGCAAAATATCTTTTTACTTTTTTACTTTTTATGATTTTTAAATGTCTAATTTGGGGCGAATCTGAAAAAAACGTTTTACTATTTTGCTGCTCTGAATTATTGTTGGCAGATAATACTTCAATACTACATGAAATGCAATTGTTATTTACATTGACTTGTAAATCAGTTGCATTAGTTAGAATTAATAATAGTATTGAAATTAAAATATTCATATTCTTTTTAATTTATTGAATTTTGGATTTCTAAATCACTCTCTTTAATAAGATTTTCAATATTCCACTTTTTTAAAATTTCTAAAAGTGAAACAGATGTTGTACTAATATTTTTATTCCAATCCCAATTAGAATTACACCACCTAGAATTTCAACTTTTTTACCAAAATGATTACCTGTTTTTTTTCCAATTAATACACCAATCATCGAAACTAAAAAAGTTAAAAATCCAATGATTGCCAACGACAAATAGATATTTGTTTCAATAAAAGCAAAACTAATTCCAACTATCAGTGCATCAATGCTTGTTGCAATTGCAATAGTTATTAATACAGAGTTTTTTAAAGGATTGAATTCCTTTTTACTGTCATCATTCTTCAAACTTTCGATTATCATTTTTCCTCCAATTGCAAATAATAATGCAAAAGCAATCCAATGATCAAAATCTTTTATTAAATCTTTTATTTGCAATCCTAAAAACCACCCTATTAATGGCATTAGAGCTTGAAAAATTGCCAAAACAATAGCAATTTTTAATGCTTGTTGAAATTTTATTTTACTAATAGTTAATCCGGTTGAAACCGAAACAGCCAAGGTATCACCTGTTAAACCTAATGCTATTAATGTGATTGTAAGAAATTCCATTTTGTATTAAAAAAAAATAAAAAAAACTAAACATTTAACTTAATACCATAAATTGGTACTAGGTTAAAAGTCTCGTTTCCTATATCTTAGGATACAAAGCCAAGTAATTTCTTACTGGTATGTTGACTTTGTAATTATAACTACTCCCCTTTAACAGAAAAATATTTCTTTGCAAATTTAAACAAGTTTTTTTCTTATCCAAACTTTTTTTACTTCCACTAAGAATAGCACCCGCACACTTTCTTACGCACAAACAATCTAGGCATCTGTAAAGCTGTTCTACAAGTAAAACCTACTTTTTATTTTCCAGCAAAATTATACATTTTTGTTGAGTAATCAATGCTTTTTTGTTTTTTTCTTTGCGTCGTAGTATCGTGTGAGAAGGTTGGAGGGAACAGTTTCTGATTCATTTGCTCATTTTAATCAAGCTCTTTTTTTATTAGTTATTTAGGGTTTGAAAGAAAACCGCAGATTTAAGCATTCCGAAATTTCAAAACTGCAGTTTACCCTTAAATGACGATTTTGAAATTTCAAGATAACGTGGGAAGATGCGTTTTCTTTCAGGCACTATTTAATTTGATAATTAATTTATCTATTACTGTATTGTCCATATCTACTATCTCAATTGTGTAATTAGCAACATGTATCTTATCGCCTTCCTTTGGGAAACTATTTGTATATGCAAGTATAAATCCGGCCATAGTATGATAATTTGCATTGTTAATCACTGGTAATTTAATAAATTCTGGTAATTCATCAATTTTTGTTTGAGCATTTATCAAATATGAATTATCGTCTCGCTTAATTATATCGTTATCATTATCATTAATATCTGGAAATTGACCCAAAACAGCTTCTATAATATCGTGTAACGACACAATTCCGATTATTTCACCATATTCGTTTACAATAATTCCGAAATATTTTCTATTCTTTCTGAATTTTTCTAAAACATCTATTGCTAATTGATTTTCTGTTAAATATATTGGTTTCTCAATTATTTTTTCAATATTAAAACTAGGTTTGTTCTTTTCATTGAAAAAATCTCTACTTCTAATAACACCAATATTTTTATTTAATTCGCCTTTACAGATTGGATATTGGCTAAAATTACTTGTTTTTATTTTTTCTGTTATTTCGTTTATATCATCATCTATATCAAGCCAAACAATATCACGACGGGGAGTCATTATGCTTTTTAATTGTTTATCGTCGAAATGAAAAATATTATGGATATACTCGTTTACTTTTTTTTCTACCATTCCTTGCTCGGTGGCTAATTTTAACATCGTTTTTAGTTCATCTTCGCTTATTGGACTTTCGCTTCGGGTTTTTATGCGAAATAGTTTTAGTAGTCCATTAGTAGAAATACTTAAAAACCAAACTAATGGATTCGTAATTTTGGTAAAAACAGAAATTATAGGAGCAGAAAATAGCGCAATTTTTAACGGATTATTTAAAGCGATTGATTTAGGAAATAATTCGCCAATTACAATTGACAAATAAGTAATAAACATAACTATAATTGTAAAAGATGCGGCATCTGCATATTGGGTTACAAACGGTATTTTTTCGATGAAAGGTTTAATGTTATCGGTAAGTGCCACACCGCCAAAAAGTCCGGAAATAATTCCTATCAAGGTTATTCCAACTTGAATCGCTGATAAAAATTTTTCAGGAGTTTCAAGTAATTTCAATGCAGTAACTGCTTTTTTATTGTTATTTTTCGCTTTATCTATTAGGTTCGCCTTTTTTACAGAAATTAAAGCAATTTCTGACATCGAAAAAAAACCATTTAAAATTGTAAGTAAAAGTATTATAATTAATTCTATCATGTCGATGTTTTTTTTACAGCAATCTAATTATCAACCTTTTGAATTTAAATTCCATTGAGCAACCAAGCACCTTACTTCTGCCTAAGAATAGCTCCCAGCCATTTTCTTACGCACAAAATCCTGAACATCTGCAAAGCTGCATTTTGTGTTAAACTGCCAGACAAGTTAAGTTTACTTTTTATTTTCCAGCAAAATTATACATTTTTGAGGAGTTATCAATGCTTTTTTGTTTTTTTCTTTGCGTCGTAGTATCGTGTGAGAAGTTTGTCGGAAGTAGTTTCTGCCTCGCTTGCTTACTGTATTATGTTATATTTAAATATCTTTTAATTGATTATATAAATAACAAATCATACTTTCAAATTTTCCAATAATTGTAATTAATTCAACTAATGAAAATTGATTATGCATTGTTTTTACTTGAAAAGCAACAACCATACGTTGTTCAACTAAAACACTATCATTTAAATTAAATAGTTTTACAGTGTTATATCCTTTTGTATTACTTTCATCAATAATTATTTCACCAAACCATGAATAAATAAAGTGATTATCTGAATTTTCATAGCTAGGGTTAATCAATAGTTCGTAATCAGAAGTTTTTATGTGTTTATCTTTATATTTTGCACCATAAAATTCATTATTACAAGATGTAAATAAATTTTCCCAACTAAAAATTGTTATTGGTCTGAATAATCCTTGCAAAATAAAAGATTGTTTTATATAATGGTCTGTATGTGAGGTTTCAAGTTCAATTCTTTGTTCTGTATATGCACATTGAAAATTTTGTTCTTCAGAAAGCATATAAATTCGAATATCAGTTTTATTCTGAATATCGTTCCATTTTTCAGGTTTGTTGCTCTTTATTAATTCCTTATAAAAATCAGGTTCTTTTTTATTAATTTTTCTCATTTTGCTTTTCTCTTATTTTTTTCTCAAAACGTAACATTGTCAAATCAATATCATCATAACCTAACATTTTTTCCAAATAAGAAAATTTGTTTATAAATTCATTATCAGTAAATTCATTATTTAATATTTGCCGCTTCAAAATACTAATTTCTTTTTCAATCATGGGTGTTCTCAACGTTGTCATTCTAAATATTTCGAGTAAAATTTTATCAATACGCCAACCATAAGACCCTGAAAAATTATATATAGTTCTTATTTTAGTTTCTTCTTTTATTAAAACCCTAATTTGTTCTTTAGTTACAGATGAAATAATATGTGGTGAATGGGTTGCCAAAAGTATCTGATTATTATTCTCATTAGCAAGCTTTTGATAAATAGTAACAATTCTATTTTGCCAATTAGGATGCATTGAACCTTCTGGCTCATCTACTAAAATGATACTATCCTTGATTTCTGCAAGATATAATGAAAAACACTTTGTTATTAATTCTTGTTCACCACTTGATAATTCTTCTATTTTTATTTGTTTTTTATCATTATTTTGAAAATAAACATCTCTATTTTGACCAATACCGTTAAAACTTATTTGAATATCGAAATCATAAAATAAATCTTGAAGTATTTTCTGGACAATTTCATAAGCTTCGCTACTTTTTTTGTCTTTTTGATAAATAAGTTTATCAATGAAATCTAAAATTATTTCTTTCGATTTTTTTTGATTAATTTCTCCTGCTTTTAGATAAAATATTTTAAATTTATCAAATTCAATATAACCATGTGTATTAATTTGATTATCTTGTAAGCTTTCTTTATCAAAACTTAATATTTCTAATTTATTAGAATTGTTATTAAAATATTCAAAAGATATGTTGGTGTCTCCATTTATACGTTCATTAGCAAAAAAATCAAATATAATATCCCTTAAAAGGGTAGTTTTGCCACTACCGTTTATACCTGCAATGACAACAAGATTTTGTGTAATCCCATTATTTGTCAGGTCTAACTCAAAATCCTTGAATATTTTATAATTTTTAATTTCTATTTTTCGTAATTTCATTTTATTTATTTTTTAAATTATTCGATTTTATTACAACATGGGGTAGCTTACTTCTGCCTAAGAATAGCTCCCAGCCATTTTCTTACGCACAAAAGCCAGAACATCTGCAAAGCTGCATTTTGTGTTAAACTGCCAGACAAGTTAAGTTTACTTTTTATTTTCCAGCAAAATTATACATTTTTGTTGAGTAATCAATGCTTTTTTTATTTTTTTCTGCGCCGTAATACCGTGCTAGAAAGTTGGCGTGAGCAGTTTCTGATTCATTTGCTTCCAAATTCCATGATATTAATTCTTATCTTTTTTGGTAATAATTATATCCAAAAGGAATTTAACCAAGTTAAATTCGTTGTGTTCTTTGTAAAAAACACTTTGTG
>JAIFNL010000241.1 GCA_020047755.1 Bacteroidota bacterium | reverse complement strand
AAATACCTTGTCCGCAAAACCAAGTACTTTGTCCGCAAAACCAAATACTCTGTCCGCAAAACCAAATACTTTGTCCGCAAAACCAAGTACTTTGTCCGCAAAACCAAATACCTTGTCCGCAAAACCAAATACTCTGTCCGCAAAACCAAGTACTTTGTCCACAAAACCAAGTACTTTGTCCACAAAACCAAGTACTTTGTCCGCAAAACCAAATACCTTGTCCGCAAACCAAAAAACCTTGGAAAAATTTCCCAAAACCAATTCCCACAACTTACAAATCAATCACCTAATTCCCAACACCCCAATCAAATTAAGAATTTAAGAATCAATACCACCAAAGTTAAGGCTATTTTCAATATGTTACTACAAAGAACACAAAGTTTTTTCCACAAAGAGCACAACGAATTTAATACTTTGTATTCTTTATGTTCTGTGTGGTTAAACGGATAAATTAATACGTTGTGTCCTTTGTGTCCTTCTTTGTGTCTTTGTGATTAAACGGATAAATTAATACTTAGTGTTCTTCTTTGTGTCTTTGTGGTAACTATTTTTTTCAATTACACCGATTAATTAATCTAATTTACTGAATATCAATTCGCATCAAGCCTAATCAAAATCTTACTATTTTTTCATCGAATCCATAGCTCCCAAAAGGAAAAAAAGCGGAGCATTCCAGTTTATTGCAATTTCATTGGTAGAATAGCTACATTCTTGATCTACAAATGATTTTGCAGGAAAAGTAGAGCGAGTTACATCAGGGCAGTCGGTTAGAACCACTATATTAGGTCCTCCGGATAAAAACCCAGGATAAGGTGCTGCAACACCATCGGCACCCGACGGACGGTGATGAATGTTCATAACCTGTTTACCTCCGAAACCGGTTACAAAACAATAGCCCGTAGCGTTGCGCCCAAGCAAATAATCTATGTCGGTTTGTGCTGAGTTTAAGTACTTTTTGTCGCTGGTTATTTGGTAAGCGACCATTTTAATTACCCCCATGTTAGCAACATCGGAATTGCTTCCCCAATTAAAAATATCTAGGCTAACGCGGTAGGGCGAACCAGTTGATTTTTCAACCAATTGATTAGCAAAATCTACTAAAACCTTTTGAGCTTCAACTTTGTAGTCTGAGTTTTCGCTTATCGCCAGCGACAATGTTCCCAACATACTTACCGAACCCCACGACTGAACCACTTTGGCTTGGTCGTTCAAATCCTTATCCGAAAGCGTTGAAAAATCGTTGGTAGCCAAAGCCAGTTCGGAAGTTGCCCAGAAAAATTCGTCTTTAATATTCGAATCGTCATAAGCACCCGTTGAAACATCGCTTGGGTTTTTGTAATAAATTGACGGATTTGCTTTCGCCCAAGCATAAGCTTTTTGCGCTTTGTCCAAACATTCTTTTCCGAGTTCAACTATTTCGGGCACGTCGCTTTTTGCCAATACGCGCGAAGCCATAGCCATGGTAGCTGCAAAGTCGAGCGAAGCCGCAGTCGATTTCAACACCACAAAGCGTGGCTCGGTTGCTTTGTCGGGCATTTCAAAACCGCCAAATGCAAGGTTGGTGAGTTTATGATATACGCCGCCATCGTTGGGGTCTTGCATGGTAAGCATCCAACGCAGGTTGTACAAAAGCTCGTCTAGCACATCGGGAATTGCGTTGCCGCTTTCCGGAATATTTGCGTTCAATGATTTAGTATATTCGGGGTACATTTGGCAGAAAAGCAATAAAGTATAAGTCGAAATACCGCTATTTACAATGTACTTGTTGTAATCGCCGGCATCGTACCAGCCGCCAGGGCTCGATAATTTGTAACCTTCGGGGCGTTTTTTTGTAGCAGCCGAAGCATGTACTAATACCATCGTATCGGGGTGTCCTGCCGCATGTGCCCATTCGCCACCAAATTCCTTGGTTATTTCCATGCCCGAACGATTCAAATACAATGCTTTAAGCGAAGCCTTTGCAATGTTTGTATAGACCGAATTATTAATCGAAAAAGCTTGCGAACAAATTGAATTGTCGTTTAGGCAAATTCTATAAGTTCCGGGAGTTGTAAGTTCCGAAAAATCGGCGGTGGCAACACTGTCGCCCGAAAGTTCCCAATATTCGAGTTGACTGGGTTTTCCTGTAAAAACGACCTTACCAGTAGCCGTATCCACCACATTAAATGCCTCTGTTTTTATGCGCAACAAGGCTACTTTGTTTGAATTGGGGAAATAACCAACTTGATTCACAAGAATTTGGTCGAGACTGTCGGCATGACCTTGAATTGCAGTTTTTGAATTGCAGCTGCACAATGCCAATTTTGTTTAATATTTTAAAAATATCGAATCATCAAAAGAATCGAATATTTCACTTAATTTGTATTCATAAAAGCATAACAGACTTGCTTACTTCCAGTAAGAACAGAACCCAGCCCACTTTCTTACGCACAAACAATCTAGGCATCTGTAAAGCTGCCCTACAAGTTTAATTTACTTTTTATTTTCGAGCAAAATTATACATTTTTGTTGAGTAATCAATGCCTTTTCTGTTTTTTTTCTTTGCCTTGTAGTACCGTGTGAGAAGTTTGGCGGGAGTAGTTTCTGCCTTACTTGCTTACTAAATTATACGGCTGTTTTTTTGTAGTCTGTTTTATTTCTTAACCAAAGTCAATGAACTACAAATTTAATAAAAGTACTTTTGTGGCACAATTATTAACAATTAAATTTTTAAGAAAATGAAAAAGTATCTATTGGTATCTATTTTAGCGTCTTTGACCGTTTTTTGTTTTTCGCAACAAAACGAAATCGCATTGTATCATTCTAACGGAATGGATGAACAACCATTTGAAAAAGTAATTAGAAGTTATGAAAATTTTGAGAGTAAGAAGTTTATCAATTTGGAAATTGATAATTCTCATATTAAAAATGAAATTCTTTTTACCAGAAACTTACCGAAAGTCAGTTTAAATAAGTCAGAAGTGGATTTATACAACATTAAAAGTCATCTCAATTCTAATATTTTTGATACAAAAAAACAATTTATAGATAAAAAGGTATTTAGGTACAAAACAAACAATTTTGATTTTGCACAACAACGTATTATGAACAAAAATTTAACACCCATGAATGAAAATTTCTTTGAAAGAAACAGGAGAAATATTTACTCGTCGATGTGGGCTTATGCATCATTGAATTATTTGTATTGCGATATCGTTGCCTTTATGGATAATGATCTTCATTCTCAATATCATACAGGTACAGTAGATGGAATGGAAATTACACCTGAATTTTTAACTGTTGCTGCTGTTATGATGCAGATATCTATTGCCAATGTTTTTCTACCTCAAGTAATCAAAAATGACAGGACATTGCGATGGGTTCAAATAGCATCAGGAATTACGATGTCTTTAATACAATCAGCAACCTTGTTTGCTGGTAAGCCAACTCCGTATTATGCAACATTTTCAGCTCTTGAAATAGGTGCAACAACTTTTATCACAATTAATGCATTACGATGGAAAACTAATTTGAAGAAAGAGTTACCTACTGAAGTATATTAATCTAATGTATGATAAGTAAGTTTTCAAAATTAGTTTATACTTTAGCTTTGTGTTCTTTGTGATTTAACTTTGCGTTCTTCGTGGTTGATAATTATTCCAATTAACCACAAAGTACACCAAGAAGAACACAAAGAAAAAAATAAAGATTTTAATATAAACTAATTCAAATTGTTTACTTATTACTATTTCTTTTGCAGTATTTTTTTCCTGATACGACTTAGAGATTCTGGTTTTACGCCAATGTAAGTGGCAATATCATATTGTGGAACTCTTTGAAATATATCGGGTCTGGACTTTAATAATTTCAAGTAGCGTTGTTCCGGTTTATCGGTAATATAAGAAGTCATAAAGTTCTGTTGCTCAAAAAAAACAGTTTCCATTATTTGGCGAGAAATTGTTTCAAATCGTGGAAATTGTTTAAATAACTCTTGTGCCTTTTGCTCATTACCAATTACAACAGTTGTATCTTCTACGCATATTAAAGAAAAATTTGCCGGCTTTGTCCCTTCAAAATTTCCCAATGAAATTATCCATTGCTCTTCGGTGAAAAAATTAGTAGTAATATCATTTCCGTCAATTACTTTAAACTGTCGTACACATCCGTCAAGTACAAAATATGTGTCATTATTTATCTGACCTTCTTTGATTAAATAACTATTTTTCTTATAAAATTTTATCACCATACTTTCAGTCAGCACGTTTATTTCGTCAACTGTTAGGTCTGTAATTTTTAAAAAGTAGTTTATGAGTCTTTTATTCATTTTTAGTGCGTTTTTTTTATGTTGCTGCATAACATTTTGGCATTTAGCGCAATAGCGGATTTCGATTCGCTAAATTGTCTTTAGAATACAAAATCTCGCTTTTTTATCAAACACCTGTTATCACCAGCGCTTCTCATTTTTCCAACACTTTTTGAGTTAATTTAATCATTGTCTTAAAGGAAATGTCGGGGTGTGCTACCTGATTTACAGTCCCAACTACAAAAATATTTTCTTTTGGGCTATAATAAGCCAATGCTCCTGAAAGTCCTGAATGTCCAATGAAATAAGGCACAGCACCAGTTGGGTTAAAAATCCAAGGAAGTTTAAACAAGTGAATTCCAATTCCTGATTTCATAGGAAAAAATATTTTATTCCATTCTTGCAATTCATTGATGTACTCTTTTGGGAATATCTTCCCTGTAAAAAATGCTTCAATAAAATTAAGCATATCGGTTGAAGTTGAAACGATTCCACCGTCGGCACCAAAAGATGTCATTGCCTTGGGGATAATCAGTTCGTTGCTTTTGTAATAAAGTGTCTTTGGTGTTTTGTCAGTTGAGTCTTGATAGAGATAGGTCTTTGTCAAACCAAGTGGCTTAATGATTAATTCTTTGCAATTTTCAGCATACGATTTATGGGTTATGGTCTCAATGATTTTACCTAAAAGCTGAAAGTTTGCATCTGAATAGTTTGCCTTCCCTTTTGTACCAGGTTCAAAAAGTGGTGTCATTTTTTTTGCTCTTTCAATTGCTTGTTCGAAAGTCCAAAATTGGTCGTTGCCTTCTGTTAATTCATTTTCCAAACTTTTTCTACTTGTTCCTTTGCCTTGAAAATAGTCAGGAAGACCTGAAGTATGAGAAAGTAAATGTTTAATTGTTAGTTCTTCGGAATAATCTTTGCCTTTGAAAATGTGCAGACCTGATAAAATTGATTGATCAATGTAATTACTAATTTTGTCATCAAGGCTTAGTTTGCCCTCTGCTCTCAGCTTCAGCATTATCGCAGTCGTAAATAATTTGGTTGTGCTTGCAATGAAATAAGCTTGGTCTATTGAAAAATCGCCCGATGCTCCTTGCCAAATCAAAGTATCTTTTTTAATGGCGAAAGATGTTCCAAATATTTTTTTACCATCAACTGTTTTATCCAAGACGGCTTGAAAAGATTTTTCTTTTTCGGATAGCTTCTTTTCTGTTGAAATTTGTCCAAATGTTGCCTGCATAATTCCTAAGCAAATTAATAATGTAAATATTTTCGTCATCGCCTTTTTAGTATTGGTGGATTGAGTAGCTTGCTTCCACTAAGAATAGCACCCCACGCACCTTCTTACGCGCAAACAACTCAAGCACATCTGTAAAGCTGCCCAACTCGTTAAGTTTACTTTTTATTTTCGAGCAAAATTATACATTTTTGTTGAAAAACTAATGCTTTTTCTGTTTTTTTTCTTTGCGTCGTAGTAGCGTGTGAGAAGGTTGGCGGAAGCAGTTTCTGCCTCACATGCTTACTGGATTGTTCATCGTTATTTATTAATCTGTGTCGGAAAAACATTGATATCCAATTGCTCCTCCAGTATATCCCGATACCATTTTTGGTTCGTAATAAATATTAAGAACAGCTATCGTTCCATAGTTCAATTTCATTCTTGGGAATTAGGTCGTTGAATAAATAATAAAAGTATTTTCCCATTCCACTTCTAGCAAATCCAATCTCAGAAGGATTTCCATTCTCGATTGAAATACAATTCGCCTTATCTAGATAATTTTAAATCTCGTTGAATGTATTATCTGTCCATTGCAATTTCGATTTTACGAAATTCAAGTCTTTTGTTTTTGGTGCATATTCTGAGCTATCTTATTTTGTAGAGGGTTTTATTTCATAATTGTAAGGATTAATATTCCATTGCTGATACAAACAAATTAACTTTTTATTCAATGAGTCACTTTTTTCATATACCCATAAATCAATATGATTATTGTCTTTAAACTCAATATAAATCTTAAATCCATTAGGAACAATCTTATTTAAATATTCTTTCAAATCAACGATTGCTTTAGAAAAAGAATGCGTAGTTTTGCTTTCCTTAGAATTTTGGTTACTATCAAATTACGCTATCAAAAAATTAATAAAATAAGGCTTTCTGAAATAATAATACCTATCCTAATGCTAAATATCAATTTCACCGCGCCAAAAAATCAATCTAACGCTATCAAAACGCTCATCGTACACAAAAAAAGGTTATCGGATAAAAAAAAGATTATCGTACAGACAAAAAATACCATCGTACTCACCAAAAATCGACATCCCGCAAAAGGGAAAAGGCATTCAATCAAATACAAAAATACAGAATAAAAAAAATGGAATTAGCTATATAGCACCGAAATAAAAATCGATAAAAAGGCTTCACGCTAATCACCACACAATTCACTACTTAAACCAATGAAAAAGCAAAAGCCGGATTTTATAAAAAATCCGGCTTTTATCTTGTCTGTATAATTCCTGCTATTTAGAAAGCAATCGGTTGTTTTTGGAATTTAGCTTTCTTAGCTTTGTTTTCAAAAGTATAAGTTACATTGAAAATCAAGAAAACATAAGCATCGTTTAGTTTGTCGGTACTAGCTCTTCTCCAGCCTTGTGGATAAGCAGTAAAGGTACTTGCATCAACACCACCATAGTATGAATAAACAGGATTGTCTGACCAAATGATGTGTCTATCAGCAAGCTTAGCAGCATCAGCACTTAGTTTTGTGTTGTCAAAATAATTACCTCCTACGTCATCGATGTAATCAGTAAATGAATATCTGAAACCAGCTTCAAAACCTACGTTCCAATTACGTGTAAGGTAATATTTGAAACCTAATCCCATAGGAATCGCAAGGCTTGTAAGTTTGTAAGGGTCTGAACCGCCTTCTAAACCTTGTCCTTCAGTTCCAAGTGGTTGAAGTTTATATTTTTCGCCATCAAGCTCAGCTTTTGGATTGAATGCAAAACCAGCGATTCCTCCAAAAACATACACATTCATGTTGTTCCAAATAGAATTGCGTTGGAAAATATAACGTTTACCTCTATTTTCTCTTAATAACGAAAACTCAAGTTGCAACGAAGCCTCATATACATTCGACATAAAACTCAAGTTACGAAGTCTTCTACCCAAATCGGCAGATTTAGCGTCATCGCCTACTAATCGAGCATAAGTAAGTCCACCTTTAATGGCAACCCAGCTCAAAACTTTATATCTACCGCCTACTTGTAAAACCGGACGAGTAGCTGCTAAGTCCATATCTTTCATAGCAAACCAGCCTTTACCTT
>JAIFNL010000069.1 GCA_020047755.1 Bacteroidota bacterium | reverse complement strand
AATTGCGTTGGAAAATATAACGTTTACCTCTGTTTTCTCTCAATAACGAAAACTCAAGTTGCAACGAAGCCTCATATACATTCGACATAAAGCTCAAGTTACGAAGTCTTCTACCCAAATCGGCAGATTTAGCGTCATCGCCAACTAATCGAGCATAAGTAAGTCCGCCTTTAATGGCAACCCAGCTCAAAACTTTGTATCTACCACCTACTTGTAAAACCGGACGAGTAGCTGCTAAGTCCATATCTTTCATAGCAAACCAGCCTTTACCTTCGCCTTCACCTCCGCCAAGGTCGCCCATAAAAACGTTAGTTCCTGCGCCCAAAATAACTTCGTATCTGGTTGTTTTCCAAAATTGCGATGTATATCCTCCATTATCTTGCGAGAATGATAGATATGGAACGAACAACATCAAAAGGCTAAAAATGAGTATACTTTTTTTCATGAGTTTAAATAATTACTATGTCTTAAAATTTAACTATTCCTACAAAAGTAAAAAAAATTAAGCAGTTTTTATTATTTTAGTTTATTTATTTATTTTTATTTGTTTTTAGTTCAAAAAAAAACAAAGGTTAATAATTTTACACAAATTTAATACAAAATATATTCCAAAAAAACAAAGTTAGATGATTTTTTTAGAGAGCTTATCATTTACAAATATACACTATTTTAAAAAAAAGAAAGAAAAATAAATTAAAATATTTCAATTATTTTTGTGTTAGCGTCGTAACTTTCTTGATTATCAACAAAATAAAAATTTATTTTTTTTTATTTTTTTTTAGAAATATGTTAAAATTAAGCTTATTTTTGTTTTTTTTTATTTGAATTGTGGTCTAAAATCAGCTCCCCACATCAATTTTTCTCTCAAAGTTGCAAAAAAACTTCTATCGGCAAATCGAATTGTTTTGATGGTAAAGTCCGCTTTATTCACTTTTAATTCTACCGACGAATCGAAAAAAGCCGAACGGTAATCAAGTGTTGCCAGAAAAATATTACTCCTTCCTTTTACCACAAAACTTAACACATTGTCGTCGGGAACTATCAACGGACGAACAGTCAATGTATGTGGTGCTATTGGGTTAATAATAAAGTTCTTAGAATCGGGAGTTATAATAGGACCTCCTACACTTAGCGAGTAAGCCGTAGAGCCTGTTGGGGTTGAAATGATAATCCCATCGACCCAGTAATTGTTCAGAAACTCATCATTTACAAAGGTTTGTATATTTATCATCGACGACGAATCTTTCTTAAGAATCGTAACTTCATTCAAGGCATAATTAAAATCGCCAAAAAGATTGTTTGAAGTTTGCAATTGAAGCAAACTTCGCTCAGTTATTTCAAAATTGCCTGAAAAAATCTGCTCCAAAGCCGGAATCACATTTTCTTGCGAAATATCAGCCAAAAAACCCAAACGACCACTGTTTATGCCTACTATGGGAATTTGTTTGTCGCGTACAAAATAAATAGTTTCCAAAAAAGTACCATCGCCACCTATCGAAAACATGAAATTAACATCGGTTTTCAACTCTTTTGGTTGATTGAAAAAAGCACTTACCAAAGGTTTAAAGTGTGTAGTAGTATAAATATGCCTATAAAATGGCTCATACATTACAACTTCTACCTCCTTTTCGGCTAAAAATTGAAATAATTTTTGAATTACCTCCAAAAAATCAGCTTTTATCTTCCGCCCGTAAATTGCAATTTTCAATAGTTAATTATCTGCATAATAATCAAAATAAGTAAACTTTGGCAAAGTTCTGTTATTTAATTCATTAGAAAAAAATTAACGAAGTATTGATTTATCAAACATTTATATAATTCAAAAACATTTCATACCTATCATAATATAAGGTATCGAGCTTAGAATCGTCGCCATAAGTTGCTTTTACATTGTAGCTATATCTATCGAAAGTGCGTAAAACTGAGCTTAAATCAATTTTATTGAGCTTCAGAGTTACTTCCATCGACGATTTATTAGGGTCTGATTTTATGTAAGAGCTCAAAATTTTAGCATCGTTGCTTTCTACAATCCGCGAAATATCGTGCATCGAATATTCGTGAGGCATCATTTCTAAAACAATTATGCCGCCTTCGCTTTCTATGGCAGTCATTTTGCCTAACTCATGAAGCAGCGAAAACATTGAAATAGCTCCCAAATATTTTTTATCGAGGCTCAAAACCGGAATAAGCGTCAGTTTTAAGTTCGACACCAAATTTATAATTTCGTAGATATGTTGATTTTCTAACACATAAGGCTTCATGAGCGATAAGTTGTGGTTTACAACCGCTTCTTTTATCGAATTCAAATCATAAATATCGGTATCCGAAATAATTCCAAGCAATTGACCATTATCCACAATAGGCAAATGCGATATTCTAAAAATTTCCATCCAGGTCAATGCTTTTTCACCCGAATCAGAAACCCTTAGAAAAGGAATGATTTCCGATATTAACTCTTTTGCTTGCATTTGGTTGCCTTTTATTTTAAAATTTAGAATTTTATCTATTTTATCTAAATCAAATTTTGTGCTAATGTATCTATTTTTTTATATTTCAACAAAAAAATAAAAAAAACTTTTTATTTTCTCTTAATAACGATAATTGTTCATTGGGTTGAGGTGCCGATTAATAAAATTAAATGTGTAGTACAATATATTGGGCGGGTTCTGTTTAATTCTTTTGTTTTCAATAATTTATGTTTCCTGTTTTTTTACAATACAATTCGTTTATCTATGGTCTTTTCCTTTTTTTGTGATTCATATTGTTCCATTTAATCCTTTTTAGTTATTTTTGCACAAAATTATTTATTTGCTAATTACAAACTTTCTTCAGAAAAAGATGACAAAATTAAGTGTAAACATTAATAAAGTAGCTACAATTAGAAATGCAAGAGGTGGAAATATTCCAGATTTAATACAAGTAGCTTTAGATTGCGAACGTTTTGGTGCACATGGAATTACAGTTCACCCGCGCCCCGACGAGCGGCACATTAGATACAACGACGTGAGAGAATTACGTAAAGTTGTTAAAACCGAATTGAACGTAGAAGGCTACCCTTCAAAAGAATTTATGGATTTGGTGCTTTCCGTTAAACCCGACCAAGTTACGCTCGTGCCCGATGCTCCCGATGCTATAACTTCTAACGCAGGTTGGGATACCGTCAAAAATGCTGGCTTTTTGAAAGAAATCATTACCGATTTGAAAAAAGCTGGTATCAGACCTTCTATTTTTATTGATACCAATCCCGTAAATATTTTTCATGCAATGCAGACAGGTACTCAACGCATTGAATACTATACAGAGCCTTACGCTCTGCTATTCTCTACCAACCAAGAAGCGGCTATTTTGCCGTTTACCGAAGCCACCAAAGTAGCTTTGCAATGTGGCTTGGAATTAAATGCAGGGCACGATTTGAATTTACAAAACCTGAACTTTTTCTTCCGCCGAATTGCAGGATTAAAAGAAGTTTCGATAGGTCATGCGCTTATTTCAGATGCTCTTTATTTTGGTTTAGAAAATACAATACAAATGTATTTGTCGAAGCTAATGATTCAATAAGAACTTTTTTGAAACCTGTCATATTTAAAAAACCCGACAGGTGGGCTGTCAAAAATTGCAATTTGAAAGTATTTTAAATCACATTATATTAATTTATTGCAAAAAATTTCATCTCAAATTATTTTCGTTCTTTTTTTTACACCGTAAGTGTAAAATAACGATAGAAACAAGTTCTCCCCTTACGCAGGTATCGCCCCAGCGGGGCGAGATATGTGGGGGAATTTCTTTTTCTATCGCTATTTGCCTTCTACGAAGGCTAAAAAAACGGTACGAAAACGAAAATGATTTTTGACACCCCACTTGACAGGCTTAAAATTATTAATGACTAACTATTCAACAACTAAACCTATGAATTCTAAAAAATATTACAAACAAACAGCTCCTTTCATTGTTCCCACAACCGACGGAAAATTAATAGAAGAACATTTTGGACTTGCAAGCACAAATCAAAGCGATGTAAGTATTGCTCACATGATAGCTCCGCCAAGATGGTCTGAACCACCACAAATTCCTCTTTTTGATGAATATACTTTTATGATAAGTGGAAAAAAAAGCATTTGGATAGATGACGAACAAGTTATTTTACACAAAGGTGAATCTATTTTAATAAAAGCAGGTGCCAAAGTAACATACGAAAACCCTTTTGATGAGCCTGCCGAATATATTTCGGTTTGCAAGCCAGCCTTTTCGCCTCAAACTGTAAATCGGTTGTGAGGGTGCGATGATGTGGTGATGTGGTAATGTGATTGTAATGATGCAATAATTTGGTGATGTGATGGATTTTAACTCAATAAAACAATATTAAAATGAATCGTATTATTTTAAAAACAATGCTCGTGGTGTTTGTTGTTTTAACTTTAACCTTTTGCAAAGAAGAAAGTTATACATTGGAAACCGCACAGATTTTTACCGACAATATGGTGCTTCAGCAAGGTGCAGAGGTTCCTGTTTGGGGAGTTACCAAAGCCGGTAAAACGGTAGAAGTTACTTTTGGAACTTACACCGCTTCGGCTGTTGCCGACGAAAAGGGAAAGTGGCTGGCAAAACTGCCAAAGCTTTCGCTAGGTGAGCCGGATAGCCTTGTAGTTACATCGGGCAAGCAGCGTAAAGTATTTCGCAACGTAGTAGTTGGCGAAGTGTGGCTTTGTTCGGGACAATCGAACATGGAAATGAGCGTAGGTTGTACTTGGGCTAAAGTGAAAGATTCGGAAAAAGAAGTAAGTGAAGCCAATTACCCCAACATTAGGCTGTTTACTGTCGATAGAGCTACATCGTTTAGTCCGGTGGACACTATTTCTACCAAAGGTTGGTTGGTTTGCACACCCCAAACGGTTGCCGACTTCTCGGCTGTGGGCTATTTCTTTGGTCGTGAGATTCACAAAACGCAAAACGTGCCAGTAGGTTTAATACAAGCCGCTTGGGGCGGAACCCTTGCCGAAGCTTGGACTAGTGCTGAAACTTTGAAAAACTTGAAAGACTTTGCACCCATAATGCAACAAATAGAAAGTTTACCCATCCATAAAGATAGTTTAGCCAAAAGATACGAACAAGACAATCAACAGATGTACAAAGAAATGGCTCAGGCTGACCCGGGTATTAAAGGCGATGATACCTTGTTTGCTGCCGTTGATTTAGATGTTTCGGACTGGATAACAATGAAAATACCCGGAATGTGGGAACAAACCCAAATAGGTACGTTCGATGGTGCGGGTTGGTTTAGAATGACCGTAAATGTTCCTAAAAGCCAATTGGGAAAAGATTTGACGCTATCGGTAGCACCACCCGACGATGCCGACGAAACTTGGTTCAACGGAGTGAAGGTAGGCGAAAGCAAAGAATGGAAAGTAGTGCGCAACTATAAAATTCCGGCAAAACTTGTAAAAGAAGGCAAGAATATAATAACTGTTCGCTTGCTCGATTTTCAGGGCGATGGCGGATTCATGGGAACAAAAGACGATTTTAAACTTTCCTCGTCCGATGGCTGGAGTGTGAATTATGCTGGCGAAGCTCTTTTCAAACTTGGCTACAACAAGGCAGACGTTAAAATGGTGCCTTTGATGCCCAACAATCCCAATATCCCTACCGTTTTGTACAATGCCATGCTCAAACCTTTGATTCCGTATGCTATAAAAGGCGTAGTGTGGTATCAGGGCGAAAGCAATGTGAGTAAAGCGTTTTTGTACCGCAGCCTTTTCTCGGCTTTGATTACCGATTGGCGCAAACAATGGCAACAAGGCGATTTCCCATTTCTTTTTGTGCAGTTGGCTAATTACTTACAGCGCAACACCCAACCAATGGAAGATTCGTGGTCGGAACTTCGCGAGGCGCAAGCTCTTGCCCTCAAACTACCCAACACCGCAATGGCAGTTACCATCGACATAGGCGACGGCAACGACATTCACCCCGCCAACAAACAAGATGTAGGCTTGCGCTTGGCATACAACGCACGCGCCAAAGTCTATGGCGAAAAAATCCCATTCTCCGGACCTATCTACAAAGCCATGAAAATAGAAGAAGGAAAAATAACACTGGAGTTTGAACACGTGTACGAAGGCTTAAAAACCTCAGACAATGGCAAGGTAAACGGTTTTTCAATTGCGGGCGAAGATAAGAAGTTTGTTTGGGCAGAAGTAGAAATTATTGAAAACAAACTAGTAGTAAGTTCGGCAAAAATAAAAAACCCAGTTGCCGTTCGTTATGCTTGGTCGCCAAACCCCGAATGTAACTTAGTAAACTCAGCTAACCTACCCGCTTCCCCCTTCAGAACAGACTTTTAATAATGGATAATGGACAATTGATAATTGATAATGTTTAAAAGCCCACCTTTGCCAAAGTTCAAAACTTTGGCAAAGGTACACGTAAAGCCCACCAAGCGTTATTGATACGATGACTCCAAGTCATCGTATCAATTAATCATCAATCACCAACAGGCTATTTCAAAAAACCATATTCATACACTTTGGGTTCAATCTTTTGCGATAAAACTTTTAGGGCTTCTCGCAAAGTAGTTATTTGTTTGATGTAAAGGTCATCTAGGCTTTTGGTGTTCATTTTTCCATTTTCGTTGCGTCCCTGAAAATACTCTTTGATGTCGTACAATGAGGCATTTACATTGCAGCCCTCTTGTGCATGATAGTAACGCCACAGTTGGAGTGCTGCACCAAAAACCGCTTTGGCTTGGGGCGAAAAATGCAATGGAACTTCGTAATATGCTGTGGGTTCGGCTACAACGGTGAAAATAGTTGGTTTGTCGTGAGGTTTTATTTTGCCTTTGATAAATTTGCTCATAAAATCGCTATCAAACTTCTCGTGCGAGTTTACTTCGCTTTCTGAGAAGGGAATCCAATGGTTTGTGCCGGCTTTTGATGTTATTTTGTTTTGCCCATGAAATAAGGCAAGGGCAAAACAATCGTGCTGAAACTCTGTATCTGACTTCCAACCATCGTTGGGGTATAGGAATTGGTC